>NZ_VOYP01000042.1:0-25361 GCF_013420235.1 Acinetobacter sp. YH01022
CCATTTCGGTAAAAACTGGTCGAGGTACGCCAACCAAGCGTTTAAATTCAGAATCTGAAAAACGGTTTAAGTTCTGATATCTCATGAAACTTAGATTGAGGTGGTTTTGACTTTCGCAAGAGGTCTATCGATATCAGGTTTTAATTTAAACAGGTTGGCTAAAAAATATTCTCGGTTATAATCATCAGGACTGAAACAATGGTCTGTTAACGTATCAACAGCTTATTCATGCGTTTGCATTGCAACAGTATATGGTCCTGAAAAGCAAAGATACGCTGCAAATTGTATCTGGCAGAATACAACCTATAATGGAGAGATCATTACAACAATAGCACTCATCACCTCGGTCTTTTTCAGCGTATTACATTCCTTTTTATTTGAATATTGAAAATATCGACATTTAAAACATACTCAATCATCATTCAAATTAAGTTGAACTCAGGTAGTTTGGGACAATGGGGTTATTTCTCTCTTTTCTACTTGCAAATACCTTGGCATGCCTTGTTGAAGAAAAATGCGTGCTTGATAAAGCTCATACCCCATCATACTGATATATAATCGATAATAATCAAGTGAACTGAGCGACTGGAGCAGCGATGTCTGTACAGCATTTTGACGATGACACCCATGAAGATGATTTAATTAGTCCAAAACAGCGTGCTCAGGCAGCGAGTAAAACCACTTGGGTGAGTGTAGGGGTTAACCTGGTTTTATCGATCTTTCAGATTGTGGTCGGGATTTTTGCCAAGTCCCAAGGCCTGATTGCAGACGGTATTCATACCCTCAGTGATTTGGTGGCTGATTTTATTGTACTGTTTGCCAACCATCACAGTAAAAAAGAGGCAGATGACGATCATCCTTTTGGTCATTACCGCTTTGAAAACGCAGCCTCTTTTATTCTAGGCTTGCTTTTGTTGGGAGTCGGCATTGGAATGCTGGTTATGGCAACCAATAAAATTCTCAATCCGGAACAGATTCCGAAAGTACAGTCAGTGGCCTTGTATATCGCCATGCTGGCCCTGGTAGGCAAAGAATTATTGTTTCGTTACATGCTGAAAGTTGCCAAAAAAGTCAAATCAAGTATGTTGGTAGCGAATGCATGGCATGCCCGTTCTGATGCCGCTTCATCTTTGGTGGTGCTGGTCGGGATTGCAGGAAACTTGTTCGGTTATCCTATTCTTGACCCGATTGCTGCCCTTGTGGTCGGTTTGATGATTATTAAAATGGGGTGGGAATTTGGCTGGCAAGCATTAAGTGATTTGATGGACCGGGCGGCAGATGAACATGAAATTCAGGCCATAGAACAGACTTTCCTTTCCACTGAAGGTATTCAAGGCGTGCATAATATTCGGACCCGTAAAATGGGAGATATGATTATCGTAGATGCACATATTGAGGTAGATGGAAATCTGAGTGTTCGTCAAGGACATGATATTTCAGTGAATGCGAGAAATCTGGTGATGAAGAAGCATCAGGTGATTGATGTCATTACTCATATGGATCCTGTTTAATTTAATTGGGTACACAACTTAAGCGACTGAGTATTAAACCACAGCGGATTGACAGCGAAAAGTCACTTTATCCGCTCAACTGTTACCTTGTGCTGCATATTGAGGGTGACATGATTCCTATAAAATAATTTTGAAAGATGTCTTTAGAATAAAATTTGGGTAAGCAGGCACATGAATATAAAGAAACTCGCTGTTGTCGGTGCAATTATGGTTCTGGGGCTGGTGGCCTATCTGGTCTGGAAAAACATGAACCAGCCGGATACACAGGCTTTAGTCAGTGGCAATGGGCGGATTGAAGCGACTGAAATCAATATCTCCAGTAAATTGTCTGGTCAGCTGGAAGAAATTTTGGTACAGGAAGGCGATTTTGTTGAACCAGGCCAGGTTTTGGCACGGATTAAAGTCTCTGCACTAGAAGCACAGCTGCGTGAAGTTCAGGCCCAGCAGCGTCAGGCACAGGACGGCATTGCGACCGCAGAAGCCCAGGTGGCCATGCGTATCAGTGAAAAAGCTGCAGCTGCAGCCATGGTCGAGCAGCGTGAAACCGAACTGGTCGCTGCTAAAAATCGTCTGGCACGAACCGAAATTCTGGCCAAAGACGGGGCAGTCTCTAAACAGCAGCTGGATGATGAGCGCGCTGATGTCAAAAGTGTTGCAGCCGTGCTGAGTGCGGCAAGAGCACAAGTGGACAGTGCACAAAGTGCGATTGTTGCCGCGCGCAGCCAGGTGTCGAGTGCACACTCGCAAGTCGATGCCATTAAGGCCACAATCGAGCGGATCAATTTCGATATTGAAGATGCCCAGCTCAAGGCACCCTTGAAGGCACGTGTCCAGTTTCTGGTGGCACAGCCGGGTGAAATGATTGCGGCAGGTGGACGGGTCATGAACCTGATCGATCTGTCTGATGTGTATATGACTTTCTTCCTGCCGGAAACCGTGGCTGGACGTATCGCGATAGGTACTGAAGTCCGTATCGTACTGGATGCGGCCAAAAATGTGGTGATTCCTGCCAAGGTATCGTTTGTCGCGGATACTGCACAATTCACGCCGAAGACGGTGGAAACTGAAAGTGAACGTCAGAAACTGATGTTCCGTATTAAAGCAAAAATTGATCCAGTGTTGTTGCAGAAATACATCCAGCAAGTCAAAACTGGTCTTCCGGGTGTAGCCTATATCAAAATTGACGAGAATGCGCCTTGGCCTGCATTCCTCAGTAATCTGGTTAAATCATGACAGCAGCATCTGCACAGGGCACCATTGTTGCCGACATTCAGCAGGTCAGTCTCAAATACGGCAAAACCCAAGCCTTAAAGGAGATTTCCTTGGCATTGCCTGCGGGTTGCATGATTGGTCTGATCGGCCCGGATGGCGTGGGAAAATCCAGCCTGCTGGCATTACTGGCTGGTGCCAAGGTGGTCCAGCAAGGCCGCTTGATGGTGCTTGGTGGAGATATTGCCGACCGAAAGCACCGCAGAAAAGTCTGTCCGCATATTGCCTATATGCCGCAGGGCTTGGGCAAGAACTTGTCCAAAACCCTTTCGGTTGAAGAAAACCTGCAGTTCGTTGCCCGTTTGTTTGGACATAATGCTGCTGAAAGCCGAAAACGTATTGATGAACTGACCAAAAGTACGGGACTGTATGAATTTCTCGATCGTCCGGCCGGGAAACTGTCCGGCGGGATGAAACAAAAACTTGGTCTGTGCTGTTCCCTGATTCATGATCCCGACTTTCTGATCCTGGATGAGCCCACCACCGGGGTTGACCCCTTGGCACGTGCACAATTTTGGGAATTGATTAACCGTATCCGTAGTGTCCGCCCACAGATGAGTGTGATTGTGGCGACTGCCTATATGGATGAAGCACAGGGTTTTGACTGGTTGGCGATGATGGATGAAGGTCGCATCCTACAAACTGGTAGTCCCGAGGAACTGTTGGCACAGACCGACAGCCGCAGTCTGGAAGAAGCCTATATCAAGCTTTTGCCCGTGGAAAAGAAACAGGGTTATGAGCCGGTGGTGATTCCGCCTTTAGCGGATGATGGTTCGGATGGTTATGCGCTGGAAGCTAAGGACCTGACAGTCAAATTTGGTGACTTTACCGCAGTGGATCATGTCAATTTTCAAATCCGGCGTGGGGAAATCTTTGGATTCTTAGGCTCCAATGGTTGTGGTAAGTCGACCACGATGAAGGTCTTGACCGGATTGCTGGAGGCTTCGGAAGGGCAGGCCTGGCTGTTCGGGCAACCAGTGCAAGGCAGTGATATGTCCACCCGTCGTCGCGTTGGGTATATGTCGCAATCCTTTTCACTCTATAGTGAACTGACGATTATCCAGAACTTGGTACTGCATGCCAAACTGTTTCATGTGCCGGCAGAACAGATTGATGTGTGTGTTGAGCAGATGCTACAGCGTTTCGATTTGATGGAACTGAAAGACAAATTGCCGGATGACTTGCCGCTAGGGATCCGCCAGCGTCTGTCATTAGCGGTAGCGCTGGTGCATAATCCGGAAATTCTGATTCTGGATGAGCCGACCTCAGGCGTGGACCCGATTGCCCGGGATAAATTCTGGCATGATCTGATCACCCTGTCGCGCAAAGATGGGGTCACCATCTTTATTTCCACGCACTTTATGAATGAAGCCGAGCGCTGTGACCGTATGTCGCTGATGCATGCCGGTCGGGTTTTGGACAGTGCTGCACCGGCACAGCTGATGCAGAACCGGCAGGCTGTATCTTTGGAACAGGCCTTTATTGGCTATCTGCTGGATGCCGGTGCGGGCAGCCAGACTGTAGCGGAAGAACAGGAGGAAAGCAGTTCAGCCGATCATCTGCCCCTCAAGACGCAGCAAAGAAAATCCAGCCGATTCAGTCTGCAACGGCTGCTTAGTTATGCTTGGCGTGAATCCCTAGAGTTGGCTCGTGATCCGATTCGTGCCACCATGGCGCTGGTCGGCTCAATTATCCTGCTGTTTGTCATGGGTTATGGCATCACCATGGATGTGGATGGTCTGACTTTTGCTGTGCTGGATCGGGATCAGACCGGGCTAAGCCAGAACTACAACATGAGTATCGCTGGTTCGCCTTATTTTGTCGAAAAGGCACCTTTGCAAAGTTATGATGATCTGGACCAGCGCATGCGTAGCGGCGATATTGCTTTAGCTATCGAGATTCCGCCCGGTTTTGCCCGGGATGTGGCCCGAGGCGAAAATGTCAAGATTGGTGCCTGGATCGACGGTGCCATGCCCCAGCGTGCCGAGACGGTTCAGGGCTATGTACAGGGCATTCATGCACACTGGTTGATGCAGCAGGTGCTGGAGCAAAGCGGGTATAAAATATCGAGTACAGTCAATGTTGAAACCCGCTTCCGCTATAACCCGGATATCAAGAGCCTGCCTGCAATGGCACCGGCCTTATTTCCGCTGCTCATCCTGCTGATTCCGGCTATGTTGACAGCGCTGTCTGTGGTGCGGGAAAAAGAGCTGGGTTCGATTGTGAATTTGTATGTCACCCCGGTCACCCGTAGTGAATTCCTGATCGGCAAACAGATTCCCTACGTCGTGCTGGCCATGCTGAACTATGTCCTGATGTGCCTGATTATTGTGGTGATGTTTGATGTACCGATCAAAGGCAGTTTTTTGACCCTGACCCTGGCTTCCTTCCTGTTTATCATTTTTTCTACAGGCACGGGTTTATTGGCCTCCGCCCTGACCAAAAGCCAGATTGCCTCGATGTTTCTGGTGATGCTGGGTACGCTGATTCCAGTGATGCAGTTTGCTGGTATTATTAATCCGGTTTCCTCGCTAGAAGGATTTGGCCGCTGGTTTGGTGGGATTTATCCTGCTACACATATGGTGAATATCAGCCGTGGCGTATTTAACAAAGCTTTAGGTTTTCAGGACTTGCATCAGTCTCTTTGGGTAATCTTGCTGTCAGTGCCTGTCATTATGTGTGCGGCAATCCTGGCGCTAAAAAAACAGGAGTCCTAGGATGTTCCGTCAGAAGATACAGAATATCTACCAGCTCGGTTGCAAGGAATTGTGGAGTCTATGGCGTGACCCGGTCATGCTGATCCTGATCATCTACACCTTTACTGTGGCAATTTATACGGCAGCCACCGCCATGACCGATAGCCTGAACATGGCTCCGATTGCAATTGTAGATGAAGATCATTCAACCTTGTCCGAGCGAATTACCTCGGCATTTTATCCACCGTATTTTATTCCACAAAGTACTGAACTGAATTATATGGATGCTGGAATGGATGCTGGGGAATTTACCTTTGCTCTAAATATTCCGGTGAATTTTCAGGAAGATGTGCTTGCAGGAAAAGAAGCGGCGATTCAGGTGAATGTCGACGCCACGCGCATGTCTCAGGCGATGACCGGGGCTGGCTATATTCAGCAGATTATTCAGTCCGAAGTCAGTGAATATGTGTTGCATAGCCGGGAAGTGAGCAGCATGCCGGTTGAACTGGAGATGCGTGCCCGCTTTAACCCGTTGCTGGACCAAAAATGGTTTGGCAGTGTCATGGAAATCATCAATAACGTGGCGATGCTGTCCATCATTCTGACCGGAGCAGCTTTAATTCGCGAGCGTGAGCACGGCACGGTAGAACATCTGATGGTGATGCCAGTCACGGTGTTTGAAATTATGATGTCCAAGGTCTGGTCTATGAGTCTGGTGGTATTGATTGCGGCTTTTACCGGGCTGAAACTGGTGGTACAGTTTGCCTTACAGGTTCCGATTGAAGGGAACCTGTTGCTCTTCTTCTTTGGGGCATTATTGACCCTGTTTGCCACTACCTCGATGGGCATTTATCTTGCCACCATGTCGAAATCGATGCCACAGTTTGGTTTATTGATGATGCTGATTCTGATCCCGATGGAAATGCTCTCAGGCGGGATGACACCGCGGGAAAGCATGCCAGAGGTATTACAGTATCTGATGCTGATCGCCCCAACCACGCATTTTGTTGAACTGGCCCAGGCCATTTTGTATCGAAATGCCGGGCTAAATATCGTTTGGCCGTCATTTCTATGGCTGGTTGGAATTGCCGTGCTGTTTTTCTATGTGGCCTGGAAACGTTTTAAGGATACGATTCATACCATGACCTGAGTATAACCAGGGACGGATAAATATCAGTATTTTTAAATATCGTTAAGTTTCCCGTAAATACAGTTTTTTTTATCCCATGAGTTGTCCACAGAAATTGGGGATAATTTTTGCCCTGGAAAGGCCGGGAACATTGAAAAAATTCCCAATTTGATTAAAAAATAACCTTTTATTAGCAGGAAGTGTCAAAAAAGCTCATAAAAAAACCGACTTGTTTCTAAGTCGGTTGAACGAGGTCGTTCTAGAGGGTATGACTCAATGTAAGCTAATGATCTTAACGTAATCTTAAAACCGTTATTCACCAATTAAAATGTCCTGTTTTTAACTGCAAGAGTCAAGAACAGGGTTCAGATTTTGTTGTTGAACTGCTGTTTTCTGTGCACGTCTTCTTGGCATTTTTGAGAATGATTGTGTTTGTTTTGCTGTTCCAATTCTTCATGCCGTTGTTGAATATGCGCCAGCACATAATCCAAACGTTTATTCTCAATGATCTCTCGCTGGTTGAGCTTGCTTAACTTATCGAAGATGCTGTAATTGATCTTCCGTCCTTCATACATGATGGCGACAGTACCATCTGGGTATTCTATAAACTCAAGATATTTACCGATTAGCTTCTGATTTTCTGCTGTATCCTCCAAAAGATATACGCATTTATCATACGTAATGGTCAGGCTATTTGTGACTCTGCGGGGTTCACGCCAGGTAAAAATATCATCTAATTCCTCAGCGGTTTCAGTGACAGTTCGGTGTAAGTTATTGGGATAAAACACTGAAATCATGACCTCAGGCATATTCACCGACATAAATGATATTAAATATATTTAAATTGTATTATATTAAATATATGTAAAACATATACTTATTGCTTTAATATTTGGTAGTGTAATTTAAAGTAGGGCAGGGTAATAAGAAGTTAGTCACTTTAATATGCATTAAAATTCAACAATAATAACCAACATAAAATATGCTTCTGTTTTTATTATTTTTATTTTTGACTATTTGATAAAAATTATTTAGCTGTGGAATCCTGAATTTGGCAAGCAGTGATGAGTGATCGGTCTTTATTCTTCAGTTAAGAGGGGCTTTGTTGCATAAACCTCTCAGGAAAAGTGGTCGCCGACAAATCCGGTACGGTTCAGACTCATATTTCCGGCCAGTTTATTCGAAAATAGCGAAGTGCTTAGGCCTAGTTAGGTGCATATTCATCAGGAAATGTATAAACCATTGTTTATTAAAGTTGCACTCACTCTATAAACCTATAAGCCAAAAAATAATGTCCCCTAGGTTGCGATTGAAATAAGGTATATGCAGTAAGGTGATTTTAGCCCACTTTTCTTATGAATATGATTTTGACAAGGATTCCTGGATTAATTTGGCAATTTCTTTTGGCTTGAGAGCTCGTGAAGATGCCATCGTACTTGGCAGGTACAGAGATGTTGTGGCAAGCCCTCGTTAAATAAATGTAGTAGTTTCCTATAGCAAAAATTTTAAATTCCAAGGACGCGGAGCGTAATTAATGATGAAGTTGAAGCTTATATGTATTGCGTTCTACCATTAATTGGTGCCGCAATTGTGGAGCTTACTCACAATGGTGCTGTATTTGAACATTTTTTGTCAATAAATTCACAGATGGAAAAAATTAATTTTAACTTCTCCACAAAACAAGAAGTCAAGGAAAGACGTATGAAAAAAAGATTATACAAAATAAGTATTTTTAGTGGCTTATTTATGGCTTTAACTAGCCAAACATGGGCTACAGATGCTTTTAATCTTGTAGGCACAGGTCCTATATCTCAGGGTATGGGAGGAACGGGAGTTGCGTATAATATAGGCCCTGGAGCCATGCTGATTAATCCAGCAACATTATCAGCATTTGAAACCGGAAGATATGCGAGTATTGGTCTGGATATTATTACTGCAGATTTGAAAATCAAAAATATAGCGACAGGAGAAACGGCACAATCACATTCCCACGGTCGAAACAATGGTCCTTATATTGGACCAGAACTCTCATTTGTTTGGCGAAATGATGACTATGCGCTAGGAATAGGTGCATATGCATCAGATGGAGTCGGAACTCAGTTTGGTAGGGAAAGTTTTCTATCAAGAACTACAACAAATAGTATTAATACAGGCCTAGATAGTTTTTCACGTTTGCTTGTACTTCGTATACCCGTTTCATTTGCTTATGAAGTCAATGAAAAGTTATCCGTTGGTGGTTCTCTTGATGCCGTTTGGACGGCAGTTAATTTAGGTTTTCTTTTAGATACATCTCAAATTGAAACCTTGGCAGTACAGAAAAATATTTCTGGTTCATTGGTGCCAAATTTATTGAGTATTCCTGAGTTGTCAGCAGGTTATTTAGATATCAATAATGGAAAGACAGTGGGTGGAGGGGTAGATGGCTGGGGATTAGGTGGGCGTGTAGGACTTACTTATAAACCTATATCGAAAACCACAGTAGGTATTGCATATAACTTTAAAACCAATGTTGGTGATTTATCTGGTGATGCAGACTTAACAGCAGTCAGTAGATCATTAGGTCCAATTTCGCTTGCTGGCAAGGCTAAGTTGCGTGATTTTGAAATGCCAGCTGCATTGACTATTGGTATAAATCAGCAAATCAATTCAGAGACCATGATTTCATTTGATTACAAACGTGTATTCTGGAATGACGTGATGGATAATCTGAAAGTTCATTTTGAACAAAATGACAGCAAAGATAATCTGGATATTAATTTGCCACTTAATTATCGCGACTCTAATGTGTATTCATTGGGTATGCAGTATGCAGCTAATCCAAAGTGGACATTCCGTACAGGGCTACATTATGCCCAAATGGCAAATTCCAAGGAGGGCATACTATCGATTATTCCTTCGACACCTACTACTAATTTGACAGGTGGGCTAAGTTATTCTGTAACCCCAAGAAGTGTTGTGGATTTTTCATTGGCGTATGGGTTTAAGAAAAAAGCATTGAATAATGCTCAACCTAATACAGATAAGCCAATTGAGGTCTCACATGCACAGCTTGCTGGCGCATTAATATTCACTACTAAGTTTTAAACATAAGTTTCATTCTTAGACTTGGAACTTTTATTCCCCAAACCCAAACAAAGAATCAAAGAGTTAGAACAAAAGTTTTTTCAAGCAAGACAAAAAACATAACCTTTTGAAATGATTATAGTAAGTGCCCGCTGAACCCCGTGCCTATTTTTAATTAGGTTCAGGTTTCCAGCAGTGTGGCAGTAATTCTTCTATGTGGGTTACTTTATGTGTTGGCAGCCTTCAGCACATCACTTAAATAGGCATATGGATCCAGCCTATTCAGTTTTGCTGACTGAATCAGGGTCATGATGTTGGCAGCTCGCTGACCACTGCGCAGTGAGCCAACAAACAGCCAGTTTTTACGTCCCAAGGCCCAGCTCATTTGGTTTTCTATCCCTTGCGCAGCAATGCTGCTCATATCAATGGGTAGATTACCATCATCCAAATATAGGCAGAGGGCTTGCCAGCGCTTCAGACTGTAATTGATGGCTTTAGCAGTGGCTGAACTTGAGGGCACCGTCAGATGATGTTGGTTGAGCCATTCGTACATATTGCATTACTGGTTGGCTATGCTGTTGCCGGTATTTGCTTCGTTGCTCTGTTGTAGTATCTGTCTTTTTCCTGAGTTCTGCTTCTATCGCATACAGTTTCTGAATCAACAGTAATGCCTGTTCAGCGATTTGACTTTTCCCGGTCACATGTAGTTCATTAAATTTACGACGTGCATGGGCCATGCAGCCCACCTCAATGATCTTACCTGATTTAAAGCGTGCTTTATAACCACTGTAATCATCACAGACAGACCAAATAACCCTGCCAGCCTTTCAGGAAATCTTTAGCATGTTGACCAGAACGGCTATCCTGAAAGTCATAGATCACTGCCTGAACTGGATCGTCCTGGGTGGTGGCATAGGCCTAGACATGGGGCATCCATTGTATTTAGAACATTTAGTCAAATAAGCTTGATAACCAAAGTTATCTAGTCCTTGGTATGCACAATAATATTGCAAAACAATAATAAATTACCTGGTTTAGTCAATCCGCATTTAATTCTTAATTTTTGAAAAAAAGCTATGAAAGTGCTGGCGGAAATTTGGTGTTCCAGTGTAGATCACTTATCTGATTTGCATATTTCTCTGACACCCATTTCCGGCCAGTCTGTTCGAAAACAGCAAAGTGCTTAGGCCAAGGTGCATATTCATCAGGAGATGTATAAACCATCGTTTATAAAAGTTGCGATCGCTCTATAAACCTATAAGCCAAAAAACAATATTCCGCTAGGTCATGATTGTAATATCGTACATGCAGTTAGGTGGTGTTTGCTTACTTATTCAGTAGTGAGTATGACTTTGACAAGGATTTTAGATCAATTTAACGATTTCTTTTGATCTGAGCACACACGTGCAGATGCATCTATCTGTACTTGGCTGTAATAGAGATTTTACGGCAAAAGCATAGTCAAATAAATACTGCATTTCCCATAACAAAATTTTTAAACTCCAAGGACAAGGAGCGTAATTGATGACGAATGTAAACGAAGAGCTTGGCCGCATGGTCTTAGCTGGTGGAATTGAAACCAATCTCCATGATGTTGGTACTGGTGAGCCTGTCGTGCTTGTTCATGGTTCAGGCCCGGGTGTGACCGCTTGGGCGAACTGGAGGACGGTCATGCCTGAGTTGTCCAAGCACCGCCGCGTCATTGCACCGGACATGGTGGGTTTCGGCTTTACGCAACGACCACAAGGAATTCACTACGGAATCGAGTCTTGGGTTGCTCATTTGATTGGAATTCTTGATGCGCTGGAACTAGACCGTGTCGATCTTGTCGGAAATTCATTCGGTGGTGCCTTATCATTGGCCTTTGCTATCCGATTTCCACATCGGGTTCGTCGGTTGGTGCTGATGGGGTCCGTTGGTGTGAGATTCGAGCTTACGGATGGACTCGATGCAGTCTGGGGTTATGAGCCCTCCGTGCCAAATATGCGCAAAGTCATGGACTATTTCGCCTACGACCGAAGTCTCATTTCTGATGAGCTGGCGGAGCTACGCTACAAGGCGAGTATTAGACCCGGCTTTCAAGAGGCTTTTGCCTCCATGTTCCCTGCTCCGCGGCAGCGCTGGGTAGATGCATTAGCTAGTTCCGATCAGGACATTCAAGCTATCCAGCATGAAACACTAATCTTACACGGTCGCGACGATCGTGTGATTCCTCTTGAAACATCGTTGCGGCTGAACCAACTGATCGAAAGCTCGCAATTACACGTTTTCGGTAAATGTGGCCATTGGGTGCAGATCGAGCAAAACAAGAATTTTATCCGCTTGGTCAATGATTTTCTCACCGCTAATGATTGATTTCAAAAAAATGTGAATGATCATCCATTCTGAAAATGCATCACCTGTAATTACCCGCTATCCACTACTTTAAAAAGTGAGAAGACAATGAATCAGACAGAAACAACACCTATTAGAGTGCGCAAAAATTGGAAGACCAGTGAGATAGAAACGCTCTTTGATGAGCAAGCTGGACGTATCGATCCGCGCATTTATACCGATGAGGATCTGTACCAACTCGAACTAGAACGTGTATTTGCTCGGTCATGGCTCCTATTGGGGCATGAAACTCACATTCGTAAACCAGGTGATTATTTCACGACCTATATGGGTGAAGATCCTGTCGTGGTCGTAAGACAGAAGGATGCCAGTATCGCTGTGTTCCTGAACCAGTGCCGCCATCGTGGTATGCGTATCTGTCGTTCGGATGCTGGAAACGCGAAGGCATTTACTTGTAGTTACCATGGGTGGGCTTACGATACTGCTGGCAATCTTATCAATGTGCCTTACGAGGCCGAATCCTTCGCCTGCTTAGACAAGAAGGAATGGAGTCCACTGAAGGCTCGAGTAGAAACCTACAAAGGTCTGATTTTTGCCAACTGGGATGAAAACGCCATAGACCTTGATACATATCTCGGCGAGGCGAAGTTCTACATGGACCACATGCTCGACCGTACTGAGGCAGGCACTGAGGTGATTCCAGGTATACAGAAGTGGGTTATTCCCTGTAACTGGAAATTCGCAGCAGAGCAGTTTTGTAGTGACATGTACCATGCCGGAACTACATCACATTTATCTGGAATCATTGCTGGTCTGCCAGAAGATCTTGAGTTGGCTGATCTTGCACCGCCGAAATTTGGCAAGCAGTACCGTGCATCATGGGGTGGGCATGGCAGTGGCTTCTATATTGGCGACCCCAACCTGATGCTTGCCATCATGGGGCCGAAGGTCACCAGCTACTTGACCGAAGGCCCCGCGGCGGAAAAGGCGGCCGAGCGTCTGGGTAGTATAGAGCGCGGCACGAAAATCATGGTTGAGCACATGACTGTCTTTCCTACGTGTTCCTTCCTCCCAGGTGTCAATACGATCCGAACATGGCATCCACGCGGGCCGAACGAGGTTGAAGTGTGGGCATTTACAGTCGTCGATGCTGATGCTCCAGATGATATTAAGGAAGAGTTTCGTCGTCAGACA
Source organism: Acinetobacter sp. YH01022 (assembly GCF_013420235.1). Lineage (NCBI taxonomy): Bacteria > Pseudomonadati > Pseudomonadota > Gammaproteobacteria > Moraxellales > Moraxellaceae > Acinetobacter > Acinetobacter sp. YH01022. Next base: position 13,197 of record NZ_VOYP01000042.1, read on the forward strand.
CTACGTACCTTCTCTGCCGGTGGTGTATTCGAGCAGGATGACGGCGAGAACTGGGTTGAAATCCAGCATATTCTGCGAGGTCATAAGGCACGTAGCCGTCCATTCAATGCTGAGATGAGTATGGGGCAAACCGTTGATAACGATCCAATTTACCCTGGTCGTATATGTAACAACGTGTATAGCGAAGAAGCTGCTCGTGGACTATATGCACATTGGCTGAAAATGATGACCTCACCAGACTGGGAAGCATTAAAGGCGACGCGTTAAACCTAACGACAGCTAGCGCCACATCGTGGTGCCAGTTAGAAGCCGCATTTGATTCATAACCAAATTGGATGCGGTGGACTATCCATTTGAAATCTACAAGGAATGATTACGATTCCAAAAAGGAGTGACCATGATTGATTCAGTCAACAGAGCTGACCTCTTTCTTCGCAAACCTGCACCGGTAGCACTTGAACTGCAAAATGAAATTGAGCAGTTCTACTATTGGGAAGCTAAGCTTCTCAATGATCGCCGCTTTGATGAATGGTTCGCACTACTTGCCAAAGACATTCACTACTTCATGCCTATCCGCACCACACGAATCATGCGTGATTCACGCCTTGAATATTCGGGCTTGCGAGACTATGCGCATTTTGATGATGACGCCACAATGATGAAAGGGCGTTTGCGTAAGATTACTTCTGACGTAAGTTGGTCCGAGAATCCTGCGTCAAGAACACGACATATTGTGAGCAATGTGATGATCATTCCCACAGAAGTAGAAGGAGAATACGAAATCTCCAGTACCTTCATCGTGTACCGCAATCGCTTGGAAAGACAACTTGATATCTTTGCTGGAGAGCGTCGCGACAGATTGCGTCGTAACAAGGGTGAAGCTGGATTCGAGATAGTCAATCGGACAATCCTGATCGACCAAAGCACCATCCTAGCCAATAACCTCAGTTTCTTCTTCTAGGAGATGTCATGACTTGGACATATATACTGCGGCAAAGTGATTTGCCACCTGGTGAAATGCAACGCTATGAAGGTGGATCAGAACCAGTGATGGTCTGTAACGTCGATGGTGAATTTTTCGCAGTTCAGGATACCTGCACGCATGGAGACTGGGCATTATCAGATGGATACCTTGATGGTGATGTCGTCGAATGTACGTTGCATTTTGGGAAGTTCTGTGTGCGAACTGGGAAAGTGAAAGCGTTGCCTGCTTGTAAACCTATCAAAGTATACCCTATCAAGATAGAAGGTGATGAGGTACACGTTGATCTTGACAATGGGGAGCTAAAGTGATGGCTAATCATGTTGCAATCATCGGTAATGGCGTAGCTGGGTTCACCACCGCGCAAGCCCTTCGTGCCGAAGGTTATGAAGGACGAATCTCACTGATTGGGGAAGAACAGCATCTTCCCTATGACCGACCATCCTTGTCTAAGGCCGTCCTTGATGGAAGCTTTGAGCAGCCACCTAGACTGGCCGAGGCAGATTGGTACAGTGAAGCCAGCATCGAGATGCTGACTGGCTCAGAAGTTACTGACCTAGATACACAGAAAAAAATGATCAGTTTGAATGATGGCAGCACGATTTCTGCTGATGCTATCGTTATTGCAACTGGAAGTCGAGCACGGATGTTGTCTTTACCCGGCAGTCAATTGCCTGGTGTCGTGACATTACGCACTTATGGTGATGTGCAGTTATTACGTGATAGCTGGACACCTAATACTCGGTTGCTCATTGTAGGCGGTGGGTTGATTGGTTGTGAGGTAGCAACAACGGCTCGCAAGCTTGGTCTTTCTGTCACGATCCTTGAAGCTGGTGATGAACTGTTGGTTCGTGTTCTTGGACGACGTATCGGTGCTTGGCTACGTGGTTTGTTAACTGAACAGGGTGTGCAGGTAGAACTAAAAACTGGAGTTTCAGGTTTTTCAGGCGAAGGTCAGCTTGAAAAAGTGATGGTGAATGATGGGCGTAGCTTTATTGCTGATAACGCACTTATCTGCGTAGGGGCAGATCCTGCAGATCAACTCGCACGTCAAGCCGGTTTGGAATGTGATCGTGGTGTCGTTGTTGATCATAGAGGTGCGACACCTGCTAAAGGCATATTCGCGGTTGGGGATGTAGCCACTTGGCCACTTCATTCAGGCGGAAAGCGCTCGCTTGAAACCTATATGAATGCTCAGCGCCAAGCTACAGCAGTTGCTAAAGCCATTCTAGGAAAAGAAGTATCAGCACCGCAATTGCCAGTGTCATGGACGGAGATTGCGGGACATCGAATGCAAATGGCTGGTGATATCGAAGGACCGGGTGAATATGTTTTGCGCGGAACCTTGGGCAGTGGCTCTGCTTTATTGTTCCGTCTGCTAGATGGACGGATTCAAGCGGTTGTAGCCGTTGATGCACCTCGTGATTTCGCACTCGCAAATCGATTAGTGGAAGCTCAAGTCATAATTGAGCCAGAAAAGCTGGCAGATGTGTCAAATAATATGCGCGATATTGTTCGTGCGAATGAAGGGAATCAAAAATGAAACTTAAAGATGAAGTAATTTTGGTGACAGGTGGTGGCGCAGGCTTGGGAAGAGCCATCGTTGATCGTTATGTTGCAGAAGGTGCACGTGTTGCAGTACTAGATAAATCTCCGGCAGGTCTGGAAGCGTTAAAGGAGCGCCATGGAGATTCAATCGTAGGGATTGAAGGAGATGTACGTTTACTCGACAGCCATCGTGAGGCTGTGGCTCGTTGCGTTGAAAAATTTGGCAAGCTCGACTGTTTAGTCGGTAATGCTGGTGTTTGGGATTACCTGACCCAACTGGTGGATATTCCTGACGACATCATATCTGAGGCATTCGAGGAAATGTTCGATGTGAATGTCAAGGGCTACATCTTAGCTGCAAAAGCGGCGCTACCTGCCCTTTATCAAAGCAAAGGTAGCGCGATTTTCACGGTATCAAATGCCGGTTTTTATCCGGGCGGAGGTGGTGTTTTGTATACGGCTGGCAAGCATGCCGTGATTGGTTTGATCAAGCAGCTTGCACACGAATGGGGACCTCGTATCCGGGTCAACGGTATAGCTCCAGGTGGCATTTTGGGGAGTGATCTACGAGGGTTGAAGAGTCTTGATTTACAAGATAAGAGCATTTCGAGCTTTCCATTGGACGACATGCTGAAATCAGTTCTTCCGACCGGGCGGGCTGCTACTGCCGAGGAATACGCCGGTGCCTATGTCTTCTTCGCGACTCGTGGTGACACTGTTCCGCTCACTGGTAGCGTATTGAATTGCGATGGTGGCATGGGTGTGCGTGGTTTGTTCGAATCTAGTCTTGGTACACAGCTTGACAAGCACTTCGGTTGATAAAGGAGAATTATCATGAGTATTAAAAGATTGGGTTACTTGGGCTTTGAAGTCGTAGATGTACCTAAATGGAGTACCTTCGCCACGACCAAGTTAGGGATGATGGAAGCTTCAGCCAGCGAAATGGAGGCGACGTTTCGAATCGACTCGCGTGCCTGGCGACTGTCGGTCAGCAAAGGATCTGCTGATGACTATCTTTTTGCTGGCTACGAGGTGGATAGTGAACAGGGATTGCAGGAGGTCAAGCAAAGACTGGAGGCCTTCGGCGTTACAGTCAAGGTCGAGGGACAGGAATTAATCGCCAAGCGCGGTGTGCTCGGATTGATTTCGTGTAACGATCCGTTCGGTAATCGTGTCGAGGTATATTATGGCGGCACAGAGTTGTTCGAACAGCCATTCACCTCACCTACCGGTGTTTCCGGATTTCAAACTGGAAACCAGGGTTTCGGTCACTATGTGTTGAACGTTTCGGATGTGGATGAAGCACTCGCTTTTTATACCAAAGCATTGGGCCTTCAGCTTGCCGATGTCATTGACTGGACTATTTGCGACGGGTTGTCCACTACTCTCTATTTCTTTTATTGCAATGGTCGTCACCACTCATTTGCGTTTGCTAAGCTGCCAGGATCAAAACGGCTTCATCACTTTATGCTGCAACTTAACGGTATGGATGACGTGGGTTTGGCATATGACAAATTTTATGAGGACCGTGAGGTGGTCATGACGCTTGGCCGACATACTAACGATCACATGATTTCGTTCTATGGTGCGACACCTTCGGGCTTCGCAGTCGAGTACGGCTGGGGTGCACGTGAGGTAAACCGAGACTGGTCAGTGGTGCGCTATGATCGCATCAGCATATGGGGACACAAGTTTCAGGCGCCCGCATGATCGGTCAGTCTAGCAGCTCTAGTCCTACTTTTATTTGCATGCTCATAAGACGAACGTTTTGGACAGCAGGGTAGCATAAATAAGGATTATAGACGGTGTTAATCAAGGAGAGATATAAGCATGAATGAACCAGATAACGTACACAAAGTCGCTGATTTTCTGCATGAGGCCGCACTGTCGGGCACAGCTATTGCGCCAGTGCGCAATCTAATAGGTGAGATGGATTTAGAAGCGGCTTATGTTGTGCAAGAGGTCAATACACAACGAGCATTGAATGCGGGGCGAAGACTGGTTGGACGAAAGATTGGACTGACTTCAGTCGCAGTGCAAAAACAACTCGGAGTGGAACAGCCTGATTATGGGATGTTGTTCGCTGACATGGCACGTACAGAGGGTGAGGAAATCTCTCTCAATGATGTGCTTCAACCTAAAGTCGAAGCCGAAATAGCCTTTGTCTTGGGACGTGATCTTGACGATGACTATTTGACGGTGGCTGACCTTTTTCGCGCCATTGAATTCGCAGTTCCAGCGATCGAGATCGTGGGTTCACGTATAGCGAATTGGGATATTCGTATCACGGATACTATAGCTGACAATGCTTCATCGGGTCTGTACGTATTGGGTTCCATGCCAAAGCGGCTGTGCGATTTTGATTCACGCCATGCAGGGATGGTGATGGAGCGACAAGGATTATTGGTATCCTCTGGAGTTGGAGCTGCTTGCCTAGGATCACCGCTCAATGCAGTTCTTTGGTTGGCTAAAGTCATGGCTAAGCTGGGTCGTCCATTGCGTGCTGGTGACACAGTTCTTTCAGGTGCGCTCGGTCCGATGGTGCCCGTCGCAGCAGGCGATATATTTAATGTACGGATAGAAGGGCTTGGGTCGGTGACCGCTAATTTTGCAAAGGGATAGAAGCATGCAAGTGAGCCCATCTTCAATCATAAAATTTCCGGAATTTGCGTAAATAATTATACGTTATGCGACCGGACGCGATGGCTTAATGATTAAAGGAGTTTCATTATGACCCGTAAAGTCAAGGCCGCTATTATTGGTAGTGGCAATATCGGCACTGATCTGATGATCAAGATACTTAGGCAGGGGAAAAACATTGAAATGGGAGCGATGGTTGGCATCGATCCTGCATCGGACGGGCTCGCACGCGCCCAGCGCATGGGGGTAACAATCACTCACGAAGGTGTAGAAGGGTTGACGCGTTTGCCGATATTCAATGAAATCGATATTGTATTCGATGCTACAAGTGCCAACGCACATGTGAAAAATGAGGCTTTGTTACGTGAGCGTAAACCTCAATTACGCATGATCGATCTGACACCTGCCGCCATTGGACCCTACTGTATACCAGTGGTCAATGGTGATGATCACTTAGATGCAACCAACGTTAATATGGTCACGTGTGGAGGGCAGGCTACTATTCCCATGGTTGCCGCGGTATCACGTGTGGCTAAGGTACATTACGCAGAGATTATCGCTAGTATCTCAAGTAAAAGTGCTGGACCTGGTACTCGTGCCAATATTGACGAGTTTACAGAAACTACCTCACAGGCGATTGAGGCGGTAGGTGGAGCTGCTAAAGGCAAGGCAATCATCATTCTAAATCCAGCTGAACCGCCACTGATGATGCGAGACACTATCTATACACTTAGTGATTTCGCTGACATCGAGCAAATTAAAGAGTCAGTGCAATCAATGGTGGATGCAGTACAGGCATATGTCCCAGGTTATCGATTAAAGCAATACGTACAGTTCGACCGCATTGAGGCCGATCGCCCGTTTAATATTCCTGGTGTTGGAGAACGTATGAGTGGGCTCAAGACTTCAATTTTCTTAGAAGTAGAGGGTGCCGCAAACTATCTGCCAGCTTATGCAGGTAACTTGGACATCATGACCAGCGCTGCATTACGTACCGCAGAGAAAATGGCTGTGCGTATGCTCGATTCTCAGGTTGAATAAGGATATCACCATGACTCAACAGAAAATTTACATCTCTGATGTGACACTGCGTGATGGTAGTCACGCGATCCGCCACCAGTATACAGTGGATCAAGTTAAGCAGATTGCACAAGCTCTGGATGATGCCAAGGTCGATTCTATCGAAATTGCCCATGGTGATGGTTTACAGGGAAGTAGTTTCAATTACGGCTTTGGTGCTCATACGGATTTAGAATGGATTGAAGCCGTGGCTAGTGTGGTCAAGCATGCCAAGATTACAACATTACTCTTGCCAGGCATTGCTACTGTACATGATCTTAAGGCTGCCTATGAAGCGGGTGTGCGTGTGGTGCGCGTTGCTACGCACTGCACGGAGGCTGACATTTCCAGACAGCACATCGAGTATGCGCGTCACTTAGGTATGGAGGCTGTTGGCTTCTTGATGATGAGTCACATGACTACACCGCAAAACTTGGCGCAGCAAGCCAAGTTAATGGAAAGTTATGGTGCGACAGTATGTTATGTAGTTGATTCTGGTGGTGCACTGAGCATGAATGGTGTACGGGATCGCTTCCGTGCCTTCAAGGACACACTAAAACCCGAGACACAGACCGGAATACATGCACATCATAATTTGAGTCTAGGGGTAGCCAATAGCATTATTGCTGTAGAAAATGGTTGCGACCGTGTAGATGCAAGCTTAGCTGGCATGGGTGCTGGTGCTGGAAATGCGCCACTAGAAGTGTTTATTGCTGCTGCGGAACGGATGGGTTGGAATCACGGTACTGATCTTTATAAGTTGATGGATGCAGCCGATGACTTGGTTCGCCCATTACAAGATCGTCCTGTACGTGTTGATCGCGAGACTTTAGCTCTAGGGTATGCTGGTGTTTATAGTAGTTTCCTGCGTCATAGCGAGTTGGCTGCTCATAAATACGGGCTTAAAACTGTAGATATTTTAGTCGAACTTGGGCGCCGTCGGATGGTTGGTGGTCAAGAAGACATGATCGTTGATGTAGCGCTTGATTTGCTCAAGCAGCAGGAACAAGCATGAATTCATTCTGACTAATAAGTATTCAGCAAATACTTACGGAATGGGGTATTACTTCGTCATTGTTTAGATGAACTTGAAACCAATGTAATGAAGTTACGTTGGTTTCTCTATTTCCCCTTTACTGTTCTGAGGAATGAGTTGAATATTCTTGAGATGATTATTGTTTAAACGCTAAAAAAGTATTCTCAGGATGAGAGATGGGGGGTATGATCTAGACTGAAACAGTCGGAATTATGTGAATTATCAAGGATGAGCTTTTGGGACAGAAGAAAGCATCAAATAGATTAAAAAATAATCATTATAATATCAGCCTCAAGGAAAAAGGATCTGCTGAGTTGATGCAAGAACAACATACACGCATTATATTTGATGGGCTCTACGAATTCGTTGGCCTTCTTGATGCCAAGGGAAATGTGCTAGAAGTCAACCAAGTCGCATTGGAAGGAGCAGGTATTACTCTAGAAGATATTCAAGGTAAACCGTTCTGGAAGACACCTTGGTGGCAACTTTCAAAAAAAACAATGGCCACCCAAAAGAGACTTATTGAAACTGCATCATCCGGTGAATTTGTTCGATGTGATGTTGAGATTCTTGGCAAGGCAGATGGTAAAGAAATAATAGCGGTCGATTTTTCATTGTTACCAATTCGAAATGAAGAAGGTGAAATTATTTACCTTCTTGCTGAAGGGCGTAATATTACCGATAAAAAGAAAGCCGAAGCTATGCTGGCGTTAAAGAATCAGGAGCTAGAGCAATCAGTTGAATATATTCGAAAGCTAGATAAGCAGAAGAGTGATTTTTTTGCCAAGGTAAGCCATGAGTTGCGTACGCCACTGTCTTTAATTCTAGGACCACTGGAAGCTGTTATGGCAGCAGAGCCTCGAGGAGAATCACCTTATTGGAAACAGTTTGAGGTCATTCAACGTAACGCAAGAACCCTGTTGAAACAGGTTAATACATTGCTTGACTTGGCGAAAATAGATGCCCAGCAGATGGGGCTTTCCTATCGGAGAGTTGATCTCAGTCAGCTGACCCGTACTATCGGCTCGAATTTTGAAGGAATAGCCCAGCAAAAATCAATAACGTTTGATATTAAACTGCCCGCGCAGATGATGATTGCTGAAGTGGATGGTGAGAAATACGAACGTATTATCCTTAACTTACTTTCTAATGCTTTTAAATTTACTCCTGATGGGGGGCTTATCCGCTGCTGTCTTAGTTTTAATCTACCCAATTATGCTTTGATTACTGTGTCTGATAGTGGACCTGGTATTCCTCCTAAACTGCGTAAAGAGATATTTGAACGTTTCCACCAGTTAAATCAGGAAGGTCAACAAGCTACGCAGGGTACAGGCTTAGGTCTTTCTATTGTGAAAGAGTTCGTTGAGTTACACCGAGGAACAATTTCTGTAAGTGATGCCCCGGGCGGAGGAGCACTTTTTCAGGTAAAGCTACCACTGAATGCACCTGAAGATGCTTATGTTGCGAATAACACCTTACAGCGAAAAGATAATCCACAGGTCGTGGATTTTGATGAGTACCTTTTGCTGATGTCAAATGCGGTAGATGAGGCTGAGGTGCTTCCGTTTCAATCCGACCAGCCTCGGGTGCTAATCGTTGATGATAATCCAGATATGCGTGGTTTTATAAAGGACTGCCTAAGCAGCGACTATCAAGTGTATGTTGCAGCTGATGGAGCAAAGGCGCTGGAGTTGATGTCCAGCATGCCGCCAGACCTGTTGATTACAGACTTGATGATGCCTGTTATGAGTGGCGATATGATGATTAATCAAGTACGTAAAAAAGATGAACTTTCACATATTCCGATCATGGTGTTGTCGGCCAAGTCAGATGAAGAATTGCGTGTGAAATTGCTTTCTGAGTCTGTACAGGACTTTCTTCTTAAGCCATTCTCCGCTCACGAGCTACGAGCACGTGTAAGCAACCTGGTATCTATGAAGGTGGCAGGCGATGCACTGCGTGGGGAGCTATCCGATCAGGGAGATGATATCGCGGTACTTACTCACCGCCTGATTAGAAGTCGCCACCGCCTTCAGCAGAGTAATATTGCATTATCTGCCTCGGAAGCACGTTGGAAAGCAGTTTATGAAAACTCTGCAGCTGGCATTGTACTGACCGATCCGGAAAACCGAATACTCAATGCCAATCCTGCATTCCAACGCATGACAGGATATGAGGAAAAAGATTTGGCGAAACTTTCTATGGAGCAATTGACGCCACCTGGGGAAAGTGCACAGATGAAACAGCGTATTGCTAATTTGCTTCAGGGGGGAGGAGAGGAATACAATGTGGAACGCTCTTATCTATGCAAAAATGGTTCTATGATATGGGTTAATTCCCGTGTTTCGCTGATGCCTCCACGTTCCGGTGAGCCTCAAGTTATTCTGCAGATCATCGATGATATTACTGAAAGGAAGCAAGCACAGGAAGCTCTCAATCAATTGCAGCAACAATTTGTCCACGTTTCCCGATCGGCTACGATGGGGGAGTTTTCAGCCTATATTGCACACGAGATAAACCAACCACTCTCGGCGATCATGACTAATGCTAATGCTGGTACACGCTGGTTAGGTAAAGAGTCATATAACATCTCAGAGGCTAAAGAGGCATTCGCTCGTATTACCAGAGATTCCGACCGTGCAGCGGAAATTATCCGTATGATACGATCCTTTCTAAAGCGACAAGAGGCAGCGATCAAACGGATTGATCTAAAAGCAATGGTAGCAGATACAAATCTGATACTTAAGGCGCCTAGTCAGAGTAATAGTGTAAATTTAAATGTATTGGCCGATGAAGTACTTCCTGAAATATGGGGAGATGCTGTACAGATTCAACAGTTAGTATTAAATCTGGCTATGAACGCTATAGAAGCGATCAACCAAGGAGACTGTGAAATTAGGCAGCTAACGCTATCATTCTCTGGTAACGATACAGGTGATGCACTTATTATCTCTGTGAAGGACTCAGGTCCAGGTATTTCAGCTGGTAAGGTGTCGCAGTTATTTGATGCATTTTACACAACCAAAACAGAAGGATTTGGAATGGGGTTAGCAATTTGTCTTACAATCACTGAAGTACATAATGGAAAAATATGGGTGGAGTGCCCATCTGAGGGAGGTGCTTGTTTTATGGTAAGCATCCCTGCTAGAAAGGAATCAGATACATGAATAATCACGGATTTTTAATTTATATTCTCGATGATGATAATGCAGTACTGGAAGCCCTCAGCAGCTTGGTACGCTCGGTTGGCATGAGTGTTGAGTGTTTTTCATCTGCTAGCGCATTTTTTAGCGATGTCAATTGGTCTACCTGTGGCTGTTTGATTCTGGATGTTCGTATGCCCGAGATGAGCGGCTTAGATGTGCAACGAAAATTAGCAGAGCTTGGTGAGCAGATCCCTATTATTTTCATTAGCGGCCATGGTGATATTCCAATGGCAGTTAAAGCGATCAAAGCGGGTGCGGTAGACTTCTTCACTAAACCATTTCGAGAAGAGGAACTGCTTGGTGCTATTCGTACTGCCCTTAAGTTAGCGCTTCAGCAGAGATCAAATGCTCCCCAAATTAGCGAGCTTAAAGAAAATTATGAAAGTCTCAGCAAACGCGAGCAACAGGTACTTAAGTTTGTCTTACAAGGATACCTAAATAAACAGACAGCATTAGAACTTGGTATATCGGAAGCTACTGTAAAAGTACACCGTTATAATATAATGAGGAAAATGAAAGTCTCCTCAGTCCAAGATCTAGTTCGAGTAACCGAGCGGCTTAAGAATAGCCTAAGTAGTAATTCTTCATAGTGGGTTCTACGCTGGAACCTCAGATTTTTCCATTACCTCACAGTTTCAGTTTGGCAACCAGTGCCATTTCAGGTCAATAATTTTATTGCTGCTCGGGGAGGTTTAATACCTATTCAGCAAAATTTACAGCTAGACTGCCATCGATATTTTAGTCAGAACCACAACATATTTAGTATGAACTTCCGCTTCCAGTAATTCCTGCAATTAAATATCTTGGCAATGTTCACCAACATAAATTACATTAAATCTTTGTACACGACAAAAAAAGATAACTCATTGAAATAATGGCATAATACTTGTTTTCTGACGACGAATATGATGACACATTTCAATGAGTTACATCTCATCTTAAACAAATATCTAAAGTGGAACAAGTCACATGCAAAATGTTTTACACTGATTATGCTTGCATTAATTGTAAAACAGACATGTAATCTTTCTTCTGCATCTAAAGCCTTACCCATCAAGTGCTTACCACAATCATTTTATCGACGTATACAACGCTTCTTTGCAGATCAGTATTTCGATTATCGTCAAATTTCTCAGTTAATTTTCAATATATTTTCATTCGATAAAGTCCAATTAACTTTGGATAGAACTAATTGGAAATGGGGAAAACGAGATATTAATATCTTGATGTTAGCCATCGTCTATCGTGGAATAGCGATACCTATTGTTTGGACATTGCTCAATAAACGTGGAAATTCAGATACAAAAGAGCGTATTGCTTTGATTCAACGCTTTATCTCCATTTTTGGTAAAGATCGTATTGTGAATGTGTTTGCAGACAGAGAATTTATCGGTGAGAAATGGTTTACATGGTTAATTGAAAATGACATTAACTTCTGTATACGTGTTAAAAAAACTTTATTGTGACCAATCACTTAGCCAAGAATCATAAAATTAGTGATTTATTTCGTCATCTTCAAGTTGGTCAAACTGAATGTCGTAAACGACGTATTTGGGTTGGTCGAGTGAAACTGTATATTAGTGCGCTACGATTAGAAGATGGAGAACTTTTACTTGTTGTTTCTCCTATGTTTAATGCTTCTGCTATTCGTGATTATGCATTACGCTGGGAAATCGAAACGTTATTTAGTTGTC
>NZ_VOYP01000043.1:0-22881 GCF_013420235.1 Acinetobacter sp. YH01022
GAAAATGTATATCGTTGGCAGAAGAAATTATTTAGACCAATGATCAAAAACTTCATTGATGACTTTATTCTCGATAAAAATCATCTGCTACCACAGAGAATCTATAAATAATAGTGCGTAAGTCCTAACTTATTAGAATTTACTGAAATATAAAGGTAAATTGAAATTACTTTCCGATACAGAACGACCCAAAGATCTTGCCTAATAAGTCATCTGCACTGAAGTCCCCGGTAATTTCACCCAAGGCATTCTGGGCAAGTCGCAATGACTCCGCCACCAGCTCACCGGCATGGAACACCACCAGTTGTTCACGCGCTTCTGCCAGATAGTGCTGAGTGCGCTTCATTGCGTCTAAATGGCGGGTACGGGCAATAAAGGTATCTTCTTCCGGCTGGAAGCCTGCATGCGCTGTAATCGCATCTATGAGCGACTGCACCCCAGTTTCCTGCTTGGCAGAAACGGTAATATGACGGAATCCCTGATAATCGCCTATTTCAGCAGCTGCACCGGTTAAATCACACTTGTTGGCAATCAGCATTAAACGGCGTGGTTCCAAATGTTCGGCAAAATAGTTTTGTGCCAATTGCAGCGGATCTTCCCCTTGGCTTAAGTCATAAACCAGCAGCAACAAATCGGCTTGTTCAATTTCTTTAATCGCGCGGCGAATGCCTTCTTTTTCCACGACATCGCCAGTTTCACGTAAACCAGCGGTATCGGTCAGGGTAATCGGCAAGCCATTCAAGGTGATTTTTTCATGCAAGACATCACGGGTGGTACCAGCAATATCAGTCACAATGGCGCGTTCATTACCCGCAAGGGTATTCAACAAGGAAGATTTACCTGCATTCGGTTTACCCGCAATCACTACCTGCAGACCTTCGCGCAATAGCTGGCCTTGTCGTGCCGAAGTTTGCACGGCAGCGACCGAACTTTGCACATCTTCCAGCAGGGCTAAAATTTTGCCATCTGCCAAAAAATCGATTTCTTCTTCCGGGAAATCAATCGCAGCTTCCACATGTAAACGCAGATGAATCAATTTCTCCAGCACGGTATTAACCCGGGTAGAAAAAGCCCCTTGCAGTGAACGGACTGCAGAACGTGCCGCGGCCTGAGAGGTGGCATCAATCAGGTCGGCAATCGCTTCGGCCTGGACCAAATCCAGCTTACCATTTTCAAAGGCACGCATGGAAAATTCACCGGCTTTGGCAGAGGTTGCACCCAACTCCAGTAGTCGGCCGAGCAGGGCATTTTGAATCACTGGGCCCCCATGCCCCTGTAACTCCACCACATCTTCACCGGTAAACGAGTGTGGGTTAGGGAAGCAAATGGCCAGGCCTTCATCCATGACTTCACCAGATGCATCATAAAACTGACGGAAACCGGCGAAACGGGCCTTAGGCAAAGCGTTTCGGGTTAAAGCTTCAGCAATGGCATAAGATTTTGGACCCGACAGACGAATTACCCCCACGCCACCGCGCCCAGGCGGAGTTGCAATCGCAGCAATCGTAGTAAGGTTTTGCATAAAATTCACCTAAAAAATCCCAAATCACAGCCAAAGAAAAATCCGCCTAAGATTACCATCTTAAGCGGATTTATTCAGCTATTCGCAATCAGTCGTTACTTAAACAACGTCGCGTTTTTCGCGTTCTTTCGCAACACCTTTGTTGATCAGGCTTTGCTGCAAGATGGTAATACTGTTGTTGACAATCCAGTACAACACCAAGCCCGCAGGGAAGAACAACATAAATACGGTGAATACAATCGGCATAATCTTAAAGACTTTTGCCTGCATCGGATCAGCCGGCTGCGGATTTAAAGACTGTTGAATAAACATGGTCGCGCCCATCAGTAACGGCAGGATAAACCACGGATCCATTGCAGATAAATCTTGAATCCAAGCCAACCAGGGTGCATGACGCAGTTCTACTGATTCCATCAATACCCAGTACAAGGCTAGGAAAATCGGCATTTGTAACAGCAATGGCAAGCAACCCGATAATGGATTGACCTGTTCACGTTTATACAGCGCCATCATTTCTTGCGAGAAGCGCATACGGTCTTCACCGAATTCTTCTTTCATGCGTTGCATTTCAGGTGCAATCACACGCATTTTCGCCATAGAGCGGTAGCTCTTGGACGACAATGGCCAAAGAATCAGTTTGACCAGTACAGTCAACATGATAATTGACCAGCCCCAGTTGCCAACAATGTTATGGAAGAATTGAAGGCCCAAGAACAATAATTTGGCAATTGGCCATAACCAGCCATAATCAACCGTTTGATTCAAGCCGACAGCCAAGTCTTTTAATTCAGACTGTACTTTAGGACCTGAATAGAATGTCGCATCTACTTCCGCCGCAGTACCTGCAGGTACATTCATGGTCGGTGAAGTGAAACCAATAATGTTCATATTATCGGTAGATTGGCGAGATTCCAGTTTGGCACTATAAGGCTGACCATTGGCTTGAGTCAGTTTAAGATCACCCGGAATCCAGGCACTGACAAAATAATGCTGCACTACAGCAACCCAGCCACCTTTGGCTTCAACATTCAACTTTTCATCGTTGAAGTTGGCAAATTTCAGCTTGTTATAATGTTCATCTGGCGTTCCCCACGCACCACCCAGGAATGTGCCAAGTGTGAAAATACCTTGGGAAGATTTACCCGGGTCATCCGAATTGTCACGTTTGATCTGACCAAACATCTGGCCTTGCCAGTTCTGGTTACTACGGTTGACCACTTTGTGGCTGACCATAACCGGATATTCACCCTGCTTGAAGGTAAACGTCTTAATGATCTCTACACCGTCAGCAGTTTTGTAGACCATCGGTACCGATAAAACCTTAACCGCTTGACCATCTTTGTTCTTTTCCGCTTTGGCATCTGCCAGTGTATAAGATGCTTTTTCAATCTCATATACAGGACGACCATTGCGGTTACTGTCTGGTCCATTTAAACCAATCAATCCAGACTGAGCAACATAAGTCCGTTGTGCATCGCTTTCAAGCATCACGAACGGAGCATTACTGTCTTTGTCTTTATCGTGGTTCAATAATTCAATACGAACAATGTCACCCCCTTTAGGATTAATCCAAAGATGATAAAGGTCAGTTTGTACTGAAATAAGCTGTTGACTTACAGGTGCAGTGGCATCTGTTGTAGTTTGCTGAGTCGCAATATTCGCTTGAGGCATGTCAGACGCAGTAGCAGCGGTTTGACCATTTGGCAAATCTGCAGATACTTCATGTGAAACCACGGCAGCTTCTTGCTGCGGTTTAGTTTCTGCATGACCATAATCCTTTTGCCAAGCCAAAATAAGCAAATATGCGACGACAAACATGGCCCCTAGAATTGCAAACCTGGCCCATTGTTGCATATCTATTATCCCAAGTAGTTAGAGTGATTTCGGTTCAATAAACGATCACGAAAGGGTACAACAACGTGAAGCGTTTGAGAATCTATTTGCTGAAATGAAATAAAACGAATTGCCTTTGGCGGAACCGGATCATATCCCGAGCCCCCCCAAGGATGACAACGACAAATACGCTTAGTAGCTAACCACACACCACGCACAGCACCATAACAATGGACTGCTTCCAAAGAATATTGAGAACATGTGGGAATATAACGACAGCGGGGTCCCAATAAAGGACTAATCGCGATCTGATAGAATCGAATCAACCAATGCAGTAAACGTACCATTGGCCTTCTCTACTTTTGTGGGGAGGGAGCTATCTTTTTATGCTTTTTGGCAAGGCGTTGCAATTTCTGCCAAGCAAATTGTAATTGCTGCTGCAATTCCGCATTAGGGATTGCTTCAATACCCATTTTAGGCATGACCACAATATCTAATAAATCTAATTGCTGCTGATGCAGGCGAAAACTTTCACGAGCAAGACGCTTTACTCTATTTCTTTCATGTGCGCGACGCACTTTTTTCTTGGCAACAACAATACCCAAACGGCTTTTCGGCTGCTCGGAATTTTTAGCAAGAAATAAGAAATGGGGTTGATGCACTTTAAAAAGCGCACCATCAAACACACTTTTATAATCGGCAGCACAGTGTATGCGTACATCTGTGCTGAAGCCATAAAGTGTCATAACACCCAAAATCGTAATAGCGTTAACAGATTAAACAGTTAAGCTATGACGACCTTTTGCACGACGGCGAGCTAATACTTGACGACCAGCTTTAGTAGCCATACGAGCACGGAAACCATGAACACGCTTACGCTTTAATTCTGATGGTTGGAATGTACGTTTCATATTGAAACTCCAAAAATGATCTTTCTATGAAGGTTCGCGATTTTAGTGTTCATTCAATGAGCTGTCAATCAAAAACAAACTTTCTTTCAAAATAAACCGGTTTTTAGAAGATTGATATGTTGAACATGCATTTAGATAATTAAAAGTTGTATCTATTTTATACACAGTGTAAATTATTGATTAATAAAACAACATAAGTTATAAACAGAAATATTCACAATCTTATCCACATCTTACTGTGAATGAAATGCTTGTGTTGTGAAATGAATTTAAATTTATAACTTTTCCGAGTTATCCCCAAAGAATGGCGTTCTTATAAATAAATTCAAATTTATAAATTTAAATTTATTACTATTAGGGCGGTGTTTTTCTGTGGAAAAGGCTATTTTATTTTTAATAAACATAAATTTAAATTGTGGATATCTATGTTTTTATAATTTTATTAAATTGTGGATAACTTTAAGTTGTATTTTATCCACAGCTTGCGGATAAACTTATCCACATTGTGATTTAAATTTAAATTTAATTGGAAATTTGCTTTTTTGAATGATATTTCCTGAATTTTGCCATGACAGATGTGGATAACTTCGATAGAATGGCGACCCGCTCGGTCGGGCTCGCATGATTTTTTTACTAACAATGGAATGAATAGGGGTTTCACATGCTTTGGACAGACTGTCTAACTCGTTTGCGACAAGAGCTTTCGGGAAATGTCTTTACCATGTGGATTCGCCCTCTGGTTGCTGAAGAGCTAAACGATACTTTAAGACTCTATGCACCCAATCCGTATTGGACCCGCTATATTCAGGAACATCATCTGGAACTGATTACGATTTTGGCTGAACAGATGTCCGAAGGCCGGGTACGTAAAGTCGAGATTCTGGTGGATTCACGTCCGGGTGCAATCTTGTCAGCCAATGAACAGCCAGCAACCACCACGGCTGCATTGCAATCTGTGCCGGCAGTTGTTTCCAAACCGAAAAAAGAAAAAGATGAAACGGGCAGTAAAAACAGCCGTAAACGTTTACTCAATCCCTTATTTACTTTTTCACTATTCGTTGAAGGCCGTTCCAACCAGATGGCAGCTGAAACCTGCCGTAAAGTGTTAACCCAGTTGGGGGCTTCACAGCATAACCCGCTATTTTTATACGGACCGACCGGTTTGGGTAAAACCCACCTCATGCAAGCTGTTGGTAATGCCCTGTTACAGGCCAAACCCAATGCACGGGTGATGTATATGACGGCCGAGAGTTTTGTACAAGATTTTGTCAGCTCTTTACAGCAAGGCAAAGTGGAAGAGTTTAAAAAGAATTGCCGCTCGCTCGATCTGTTGTTGGTGGATGATATTCATTTGCTGGCCGGTAAAGAAGCCAGTCTGGTGGAGTTTTTTTATACCTTTAACGCGTTATTGGATGAATCAAAACAGATTATTCTGACTTCCGACCGTTATCCCAAAGAATTGACGGAACTGGATGCACGTCTGGTTTCACGTTTTTCCTGGGGCTTATCGGTCGGGGTGGAACCACCGGATATTGAAACCCGAATTGAAATTTTGTTGAAAAAAGCCGAAAGCAGTGGGATAGAGTTGCCGCGTAACTGTGCCCTGTTTATTGCCCAGCAAGTGGTGGCCAATGTTCGTGAGCTGGAAGGCGCGCTGAACAAAGTGGTGGCGATTTCCCGTTTTAAAGGCACACCGATCGATCTGGAAGTGGTACGTGAATCGTTAAAAGATGTGCTGGCCATTCGTGCCCGTACCATCAGTACTGAAAATATCCAGCGGGTGGTGAGTGAATATTTCCGTATTCCTTTAAAGGAAATTGTCGGTCCCAAACGTACCCGGATTTATGCTCGTCCACGTCAGCTGGCCATGGGCTTGGCACGTGAACTGACCGGGGACAGTTTCCCCGAAATTGGCATGGCCTTTGGTGGTCGTGACCACAGTACCGTGATGCATGCCTGTGAAAAAGTCATCAGTCTGCGTGAACAAGATCCGATCTTTAATGAAGACTATAAAAACCTGCAACGGCTGTTGCAAAGCTGATCTGATTTGATCAAATTCTATTCTTGCAATGCGGCATATTCTGCCGCATAGTACACTGCTAAAAAACACATTTATTTATTTTCATCTTCAGTTGTTAGAGGAATGTACCGTGCGTTTGAAAATCGCGAAAGAAAGCTTACTTAATGTTCTGTCACATGTCGTAGGAGCGGTTGAACGTCGCCATACTTTAAACATTCTGTCTAACGTAAAAATTCAAGTGAGCAATGAATCCTTAACCATTACCGGTTCTGATCTGGAAGTGGAACTGGTGGCCAGTACCACGTTGGCTGAAGGGGCTTGCTTGCAGGCTGGTGAAACCACTGTACCGGCACGTAAACTGATGGATATCTGTAAATCCTTGCCTGCCGCGGCATTGATTGACCTGCAAATTACTGAAGATCGCTGTATTTTAAAATCAGGGAATAGCCGCTTTGTACTGGGTACTTTGCCAGCTGAAGATTATCCATTGTTAAGTACTGAAAATGCCCAAGGTACGCAAGTGACCGTGACTCAGCGCGAGTTAAAACGACTGTTTGAAAAAACGGCTTTTGCAATGGCTGTGCAGGATGTCCGTTTCTATTTAACTGGTACCTTACTTGAAATTGACCAAAATCAATTGCGTGCTGTAACGACTGATGGTCACCGTTTAGCGCTGTGTGAAACCGTTGCACAATCTACTGCAACTCAGCCGATTCAGGCGATTGTGCCTCGTAAAGCGGTAGCAGAATTACAGCGTCTGCTTAGCATTGAAGATGAGCAATTGTCTTTATTGATTGGTCGTGAACTGTTAAATGTGACCATCAGTACCCCGAGTCGTGATAAAGAGCAGGGCGATATTACCGTTCGTTTCACCACGAAACTGATTGATGGAAAATTCCCGGATTACCGTCGCGTGATTCCACGTGGTGGCGATAAAAACGTATTGATCGCGCATGATGTATTCAAGCAATCCTTGCAACGTGTGGCCATTCTCAGTAATGAAAAATTACGTGGCGTGTTCCTGAATTTTGGTGCCGATTCTTTGCAGCTGCGTGCCAATAACCCGGAGCAAGATGAAGCGATTGAAGATTTAGCCATTCAGTATGCAGATGCACCGATGGAAATGTCTTTCAATGCCCAATACCTGCTTGATGTGCTGAGTGTGTTAGATGGTGAAGATGTATCGATGACCATGACTGAAGCGAATCAGTCGGTATTGGTGCATGATCCGGCACAACAGGACCAGACCTATGTTGTAATGCCAATGCGTGTTTAATTTACCGATATTGAATCAGATTTAACCATGCATATTACGCGTTTAAATATAGAACGTGTTCGAAACTTAAAGACGGTTGCACTCCATGAGTTGCAGCCGTTTAATGTCTTTTATGGGCAAAATGGTTCAGGTAAGACCTCGATTTTGGAAGCCATTCATTTGCTGGCGACCGGGCGTTCTTTTCGTACCCATATCCCGAAAAATTATATTCAGAATGAAACCGGCGATGCGATTGTGTTTGCACAATCGGCAACGGAAAAAATTGGCATGCAAAAGCTGCTCTCTGGTGAACAGCTGATTAAGGTCAATGGCGATCATATTGCGACCCAAGGGCAACTGGCCAAAATACTGCCTTTACAGCATATTGATCCACAAAGTACCGACATTATCGATTATGGTGCCAAACCACGCCGGCAGTTGCTGGATTGGTTGATGTTCCACGTGGAACCGGATTTTTATCATGCCTGGCAGTACTATGCACGTGCCTTAAAGCAACGTAACAGCTTGTTGAAATCGAGCAGAAATCTCGGTTTGCATGATCTGGAACCATGGAACAAAATGCTGGCAGAATACGGCGAAATGCTGAATGCGCAGCGTAGCGGCATTGTCGAGCAGTGGAAAGTTTATTTTGAGCAGGATTTGCAGCACTTGCTGCCCAATCTTACGGTGGAACTGGAATATATGCCTGGCTTTCATACCGAACAGGGCTTGCTGCATGACCTGACTGTGCATCATCAGAAAGATGTGGATCGCCGTTATACTGAATACGGTCCACATCGTGCCGATTTACGTTTAAAAACAACGTTGGGCGATGCTGATGTGGTGCTTTCACGCGGTCAGAAAAAGCTCTTGATTATGGCTCTAAAACTGTCACAGATTGCAATGCTACATGCCTGTAATAAGGAAACTGTGGTATTATTAGATGATCTGACAGCAGAATTAGATTTAACTGCACAACGACGATTAATTGAGCGATTAAGCCAGCTGGGTAGTCAAGTTTTTATTACCACTTTAGAGCATGAATCGGTCAAAAAACATTTACATGATTTGTCTATTTCATATCAATTATTCAAAGTTGAAAATGGTCAAGTTCAGGTTGTTGTGCAATAACTTTTTAAATTTTACCCATCTTTGGATAGACCTATATTTCACTAGGGAGAAACCATGAGTTCAGAAGATCAAGCTGCTTCTCAAACAGAACCAACCCATGAAAAAGCTTATGATTCCTCTAGTATCAAGGTATTACGTGGCCTCGATGCTGTGCGTAAGCGTCCAGGTATGTATATTGGCGATACAGACGATGGCTCAGGCTTGCATCACATGGTGTTTGAGGTGGTCGATAATGCTATTGATGAAGCTTTGGCAGGTCACTGTGACGAAATCCTGGTCACCATCCATGAAGATGAGTCAGTCAGCGTATCCGATAATGGTCGTGGTATTCCGACAGATATTCATCCTGAAGAAGGCGTATCTGCAGCTGAAGTGATTTTAACCATTCTGCATGCCGGCGGTAAGTTTGACGATAATAGCTACAAAGTTTCTGGTGGTTTGCACGGTGTAGGTGTTTCGGTCGTCAATGCCTTATCCAGCAAACTGGAATTGACCATTTACAGAGCCGGTCATATTCATCAACAAGAATATAAACATGGTGATCCTGTCTATCCACTCAAAGTCGTGGGTGATACCGACAAAACCGGGACTACTGTTCGTTTCTGGCCAAGTGCCGAGACCTTTAGTCAAACTATTTTCAATGTTGATATTTTGGCGCGCCGTTTGCGTGAGCTTTCATTCCTGAATGCCGGTGTGCGTATTGTGCTACGTGATGAACGTATCAATGCAGAACATGTGTTTGATTATGAAGGTGGTTTGTCTGAATTCGTAAAATATATCAACCAGGGCAAAACCCATCTGAATGATATCTTTCATTTTACTGTGCAAGCAGACAATGGCATTGGTGTAGAAGTTGCCTTGCAATGGAATGACACGTATCAAGAAAACGTGCGTTGTTTTACCAATAACATTCCACAAAAAGATGGTGGTACACATTTAGCTGGTTTCCGTGCTGCTTTAACCCGTGGCTTAAACAGCTATATGGAAAGCGAAAACTTGCTCAAAAAAGAGAAAGTTGCTGTATCGGGTGATGATGCACGTGAAGGTTTAACCGCGATTGTTTCGGTAAAAGTGCCTGATCCTAAATTCTCTTCACAAACCAAGGAAAAACTGGTTTCAAGTGAAGTGAAACCTGCTGTAGAGCAGGCGATGAACAAGTCATTCTCGGAATACCTGCTGGAAAATCCGCAAGCAGCAAAATCGATTGCCGGAAAAATTATCGATGCGGCTCGTGCACGTGATGCTGCACGTAAAGCGCGTGAAATGACCCGTCGTAAGAGTGCGCTGGATATTGCCGGTTTGCCAGGTAAACTGGCGGACTGTCAGGAAAAAGATCCGGCATTGTCTGAATTGTACCTGGTCGAAGGTGACTCTGCGGGTGGTTCTGCCAAACAGGGCCGTAACCGTAAGATGCAAGCCATTCTGCCACTGAAA
Source organism: Acinetobacter sp. YH01022 (assembly GCF_013420235.1). NCBI lineage: Bacteria > Pseudomonadati > Pseudomonadota > Gammaproteobacteria > Moraxellales > Moraxellaceae > Acinetobacter > Acinetobacter sp. YH01022. The sequence continues at coordinate 10,107 of NZ_VOYP01000043.1, forward strand.
GGTAAAATCCTGAACGTAGAACGTGCACGTTTCGACAAGATGATCTCGAGTCAGGAAGTCGGTACGCTGATTACAGCGTTGGGCTGTGGTATTGGTCGTGAAGAGTACAACCCGGACAAATTACGTTATCACAAAATCATCATCATGACCGATGCTGACGTTGATGGTTCGCACATCCGTACGCTACTGTTGACCTTCTTCTTCCGTCAAATGCCTGAACTGGTAGAACGCGGTTATATCTATATTGCACAGCCACCGTTATATAAACTGAAAAAAGGCAAGCAAGAGCAGTACATTAAAGATAATGATGCGCTTGAGACTTACCTGATTTCTAACGCAATTGATGAGTTGGAACTGCATGTCAGCGCCGATGCACCTGCGATTCGTGGTGAGTCTTTAGCAAAAGTCATTGCTGACTATCAGACTTCACAAAAGAGCTTGCAGCGTTTAACGCTACGTTATCCAGCAAGCTTGCTGGATGGTTTACTGGGCCTAGATGCGTTCAAGTTAGACCATAGTCATGATGAAGACTATGTGAAACAGTGGTCTGAACAGTTGCGTGCTGCTATTGAAACGTATCAACCAAGTTTACGTCCTGAAATCACGCTTGAAGTGTTTGAGAAAGAACATGCAGACGGTAGCAAAGTGGTGCATTACTGGCCACGTGTAACGGTGTATGTGCACAACTTGCCGCATCATTATTTACTGGATACCGGATTGCTCGGTTCAAGTGAATACAAGCGTTTACTGCAAAATTCGAAGAGCTGGTTTACCTTGCTTGAAGATGGCGCTTATTTGCAGAAAGGTGATCGCAAGATTCAGGTGTCGACCTTCCATCAGGTTTGGCAGCACATTTTATCTGACTCACGTCGCGGCATGATGATCCAGCGTTATAAAGGTTTGGGTGAGATGAATGCGGAACAGCTGTGGGAAACGACTATGGATCCTGAAAACCGTAACATGCTGCAGGTGACCATTGACGATGCCATTGAGGCAGACCGCATGTTCTCGTGTTTGATGGGCGATGATGTGGAACCGCGTCGTGCCTTTATTGAGGAAAATGCCTTAAATGCGGATATTGACGCTTGATGCATTGATGAGTGAAATTGTAAAAAAGCATCCTTCGGGATGCTTTTTTTATGCTGTTTTTATTTTAATTTGATTAATTTTTAGCCATCTTTATTTTTATTAAAATGACGTATTCTTCTGTCATGATGATTCCAAATAAAGAGGAAATCATCATGCAATATGACGAGGTGAGCACTATGGATCAAGAACTGGAACAGATCCGCGATATCTGGACTCAGGCCTTTTTTAGCGGAAATTATGAGGTGCTGGCCCAGTATGAACATGAACAGTTCAAAGTGGTCTACGAGCAGGAGGGTCGCGTGGAAAGCAATTTTGTCCGTTATGACCGCATTGCTCATGCCGTGAAAAATGGTGTCTGGAAGCCACAAAAACTCGCAGTTGAGTTTGCAGAATTTGATTATGATGAAGATTTAAAGCATTGCCAGGTCTGGATTGGTTTGCAGAATCATAAACAAATTCGGTAATTATGGGTCAATGAGGGTGCTTGGAAGATTATCGAACTCAGGTTTTTAAAACGCAAAAAAACAGCTCAGGATAAGTCAAAAAACTAATTTTAAATGATCAACATAGATAGAAATCTTTGTGTGGATAAGTTTTTAAACTGTCATTTTAGCTCAATAGAAAAGTGAAAATTAACTTATCCATAGCATAAAATGATCTTTTATTTTAAATTTAAACTTGAATTTTGAGTGGTTGTGGATAAATTTTTTAAATTTAAAACCTGACTTTGAATTTAAATTCATTTAAAGGTAGTTTTTGAATTTAAAACCTGATCATGTTGTTTGATTTAAAATAGCTCGTCATAACTGGGTAGAATGGCTATATAGAGTGGTTGTGTAGAATAGAATGGTTGTGTAGAAAAATTAAAAAATCGCAGCACACCTTAAATATTGTGCTGCGATCATAAAATAAACGTCACTTTAGCTTTACTTAAGAATGGAAAAATGCCTTATTCAAAAGAACTTTCAAGCTCTTCCAGTTCCATCATTAACTCTAACATTTGTTCTTCCGCCGTTTCCAGCTGGCTTTTTAACTGAGTTTGCTCATTCATCAGCTTGAGTAAATCATCTTTACGACTGGCTTCATATATTGCCGTATCACCCAGTAAGACTTCAATTTCAGCTAAACGGGGTTGCAGCTTGCTAATCTGTGCTTCATTTTTTTCAATATTTTTACGAATCGGGCGACTCAGTTCACGGCGACGCGCAGTTTCTTTACGCTGCGCCTCTTTATCAAGTTTTGAAATTGTCGCTTTAACGTCAACTTGTGACTGAACTGGTGCAGCGGGTTTCTGACCATTTTTCATCAGGTCAATCCGTGCCTGACGTAACCAGTCTGCATAAGCAACCAAATCACCATCAAATTCACGGCATTGACCATTGTGGACGAGCAACAATTCATCACAGACGCTGGCAATCAATTGACGCTCATGCGATACCAACACCACAGCACCTTCAAAGTCCTGTAAGGCCATGCTCAGGGCATGACGCATATCAAGGTCCAAATGGTTGGTCGGTTCATCCAGAATCAACACGTTTGGACGTTGCCATACAATTAAAGCCAAAGCTAGGCGCGCACGTTCACCACCAGAGAAGCCTTCACTTGGGGTGTCCATACGTTCGCCACTAAAACCAAAGCTACCGAGGAATGAACGTAAAGTTGCTTCACTGATTTTTTTGTCCGCGATTCGTGACAATTGCAGCATTGGACTGGCACTACCATCCAGGGCATCCATTTGATGCTGGGCAAAATAACCAATATTCAGCAATTCAGAATCTTTGCGCGTCCCTTTGAGCAGTTTCAGGTCACCAACCAAAGATTTGATCAGTGTCGATTTACCGGCCCCATTCATCCCGAGTAAACCAATCCGGCTGCTTGGTGTGATTTGCAAATTGACATTGGTTACAATCAGCTTGTCACCATAACCAATATCTGCATGTTCCAGTTGCAGCAGCGGTGAGCTCATTTTAGTCGGTTCACGGAAACTGAAGGTAAACGGTGTATCGACATGTGCAGCAGAAAGTTCCTGCATACGTTCTAATTGTTTAATCCGGCTCTGTGCCTGTTTGGCTTTGGTGGCTTTGGCCTTAAAGCGGTCAATAAATTTTTGTAAATGTGCCCGTGTTTCAAGCTGCTTTTCATACGCTTGTTGTTGTTGTGCCAGACGTTCACTACGTGTACGTTCAAAGGTAGAATAATTTCCGGTATAGAGCATCAGTTCCTGATTTTCGATATGTAAAATATGATCGGTAACGGCATCAAGAAAATCACGGTCATGCGAAATTAAAATCAGGGTGCCTTCATAGGCTTTTAGCCAGTCTTCCAGCCATAAAATTGCATCCAAATCGAGATGGTTTGTCGGTTCATCCAGTAACAGCAAGTCTGAACGGCTCATCAGGGTGCGGGCCAGATTTAAACGCATGCGCCAGCCACCCGAGAAACTGGAAACATCCAGTTGTGACTGATGTTCAAAGAAGCCCAAACCGGCCATCAATTGTGATGCTTTTGATGGAGCAGAGTAGCCATTAATTTCGTCAAAGCGGCCATATAAATGTGCTAACTCATCGTTATTAAGGGCTTCAGGATGTTCCAGTTTATGCTGGATGTCCCAATATTCTTCATCTCCAGACAGGACAAAATCGATGGCCTTCATCTCCAGCGCTTTAATTTCCTGAGCCATATGAGCCACCGTCCAGGCAGCAGGACGGGTCAAAGAACCGCCATCTGATTCCATGCCACCCAATAATGCGGCGAACAGGGTCGATTTTCCTGCACCATTGACACCGGTTAGGCCAATTTTCCATCCTGGATGTAGCTGCATAGACGCTTTTTGAAATAAAACACGCCCACCGCGACGTATAGAAAGTTGATCTAACTGAATCATTGAAATATCTAAATGAGAAGAATAATGTGCGTATTCTAAAGGAAGCCACTCAGAAAAGAAAAAGGCAGTGCATGATTCTTTTTTATAAAAGCATGATTTTAAGTAGATGAATAAAAATGTGACAAATTGTGCAAAAAAACAGCCTTTCGTCAGAAAGGCCTCAGCAGCTCTATTTTTAGTATAAAAACAAAATTATAGTAATTTTCTAAGATAAATAAGCGAAAAAGAATAAGGCACATCATGAAAAAAAAGACTTTTATTTTATCTATGCTCACACTTTTGAGTTTTTCCAGCTTAGCGCAGGCAAAACAGAATATCTGTGTATTTGATTTACTTGGGAAAGCAGGTGAGTCTTATAAATTAATTGAAGAATGGGCCTTAACCAGTAAAAACTGGGGAGCCGAGGTCAATCTAATGCCCTATCAAGACGAAGCCAAAATTGAAAAAGATTTTAAGGTCGGTGTCTGTGATGCTTTTTACATGACCTCAATGCGTGCCCGCGCCTATAACAAATTTGCCGGTTCAATTGATGCACTTGGTGGCGTTCCAAGTAATCAGATTGCACAAAAAGCCATTGCTTTTGTGTTGGACAAACGTAATAAAAAGCGGCTGACCAGTAGCATTGCCAATGAGAAATATGAGGTGGCAGGAATTGGGCAAATTGGTACTGCCTATCTTTTTGTACGTGATAAATCAATTAATTCTATAGAGAAGGCACAAGGTAAAAAATTTGCCATTCTGCACTATGATCAGGCGCAAAAAATTGTTGTCCAGCGTATTGGTGCAGTGCCGGTGATGGCTGATATTTCTAATTTTGTGAAGAAATTCAACAATGGTGAAGTCGATATGATTGCGGCACCCGCTTATGCCTTTAAGCCGCTAGAAATTTACAAAGGTTTAGGCTCTAGCGGGGCAATGATTAATTTTCCGGTCGTCAATGTGACTGCCGATCTGGTGATTCGCCCGGAGAAATTTCCTGAAGGTTTTGCAGATCAGTCACGGAGTTGGTTCGTAAAACTTTTACCGAAAAGCTTTGCTATGGTGAAACGCCTGGAAGCGGAAATTCCCGCCAGATATAAAGTCAATTTAACTAAGGAAGATCATGATAAATATCAAAAATTATTACGAGATGGACGTTTAGACCTGACTAGGCAAGGAATTTATGAACCGACCATGATGACGGTGCTGAAAAAAGCCCGTTGTACGGTAGAGAGAACCAACTTTGAGTGTTCATTAAGCGGTGAATAAATCCATCATTATTGTATTCATTTGTAAAATAGCGCAAATTTCATAAATTATACCTAAAAATCGCTGTTACATAAGTTTATGATTTTTATTGCTAACTTAAAAAAATGAAAAACGATTGGCATTTTAAGCCTGATTAATTGGAGTAAATACTCTATTTTTTTAGAATGAACTTGCTTAATATTTGTGGCGTGAACGGATACTCGTCAAACAACAAGATTCTAAAAGGACCGAAATAATGAAAAAAATGATTTTCACATTAACAACATTTGCTGCTGTAGGCTTAGCGAGTACAGCACAAGCTGCTAAAGTCGATGTCTGTGTATTTGATTTACTGGGTAAATCGGGTGAATCTTTTCAAATGGCTCAGGAATGGGCATTGGCTGCCAAAGGATGGGGGGCAGAAATTAATCTTATTCCACGTCAAGACGAAGCGGTTGCTGATAATGACTTTAAAGCCGGTAAATGTGACGGCGTGTTTATGACCGCGATGCGTGCTCGTCAATACAATAAATTCGTAGGCTCTATTGATGCTCTCGGTGGTGCACCAAGTAATGCGATTGCTCAGCGTGCCATCACTTTTGCTTTGGATAAACGTAATGCGCCGAAAATGGTCAGTAATTTAGGCGGCAAAAAATATGAAGTGGCGGGTATTTCACCTTTAGGTTCTGCTTTTATTTTTGTACGCGATAAAAAAATTGACTCGATTGAAAAAGCAGCAGGTAAAAAATTTGCGGTATTAGGTTATGACGATGCACAAAAAATTATGGTGCAACGTGTAGGTGCGCAAGCGGTGATCTCTGATGTATCTAACTTTGTCGCAAAATTCAATAATGGACAGGTCGATATGGTAGGTGCACCTGCCTATGCCTATAAACCTTTAGAAATTTATAAAGGTTTAGGTTCTAATGGTGCGATGTTTAATTTCCCTGTACTCCAGGTGACCGCAGATTTTGTGATCCGTCCAGACCAATTCCCGGCAGGCTTTGGTCAAAAATCACGTGACTGGTTTGTGAAAAACTTACCAAAAAGTTTTGCCCTAATTAATCGTCTGGAAGCCAATATTCCGGCCAAGTTTAAATTGAACCTGACTGCAGAAGATAAAACCAAATATCAAAAATTATTGCGTGAAGGCCGTATGGATATGACCAACCGCGGTATTTATGATCCAGGCATGATGGGGGTTTTGAAAAAGGCTCGCTGCTCTGTCGATAAAGCCAATTTTGAATGTTCACTTGGTGGTGAATAGTATTGATTTTTAAAAAGAAAGCCTAGATTAAATCTAGGCTTTTTTGTCACTAGTATTTTGTCATTTTTGCCATTGAGATGAGTGAAAAAAGGCGTAATCTTAAAAAAATAACAGTGAAATTTTATCAGCCCAAAAAACAAGTCTTCAAATCGGCTGCTGGCTGATGAATAAAAAAAGCAAAAACGATTCAATTCAAGATTGAATAAAATAATGACACAAGGAAGAAAAAATCATGATGCCATGCTCTAAAACACTGCTGCTTGGTCTAGGTTTGTGTGCTGTCGCTAGTATTACTCAAGCCAAACAGGTGATTTGCGTATTTGATTTAGTAGGTAAAAGTGGGGATGTTTTTGCCCTGATGAAAGATTATCAATTGGCAGCCAAAAATTGGGGCGCCGATATTGAATTACGTGTAGGCCAAAATGAAGCAGTCATCGCTGAAGATTTTAAAGCTGGAAAGTGTGACGGGATCAGTGTGACCGGTATGCGCGGTCGTCAGTTTAACCATTTTACCGGTTCACTGGATGCTATTGGTGCGATTCCCGATTTAAAACTGGCAGTAAAAGTGATGCAGGGTTTAGCCAATCCAACTTTTGCCAAACATATGCTGAATAGCAAATATGAAGTGGTGGGTGTGATTCCAGTCGGCGATGCCTTTTTAATGGTTAATGATCGTAATATCAATACCGTGGCGAAAGCTGCAGGCAAAAAAATTGCCGTGCTTGATTATGATGAAGCGCAAAAAATTATGGTTCAGCAAGTGGGTGCACAGGCGATTAGTGCAGATGTCACCAATTTTGGCGCTAAATTTAACAATGGTCAGGTGGATATTATTGGTGCACCTGCTGCCGTATTTAAACCTTTAGAACTGTATAAGGGTTTAGGCAATAAGGGTGCAATTGTGAATTATCCTATTTTACAAGTCACCGGTAATGTGATTATCCGTCCAGATAAATTTCCGGCAGGATATGGGCAAAAGTCACGTGAATGGGTGAAAAGCCAGTTACCTCGTGCCTTCGGGATTTTAGGCAAAATGAAAGCCGATATTCCGCAAAAATACTGGATGCAAATTCCTGAAGCAGATAAAGTGGGCTATCAAAAATTGATGCGCGAGTCGCGGGTCGATTTAACCAAACGCGGCGTTTATGATAAACGTATGATGAAATTACTGTGGCAATTCCGTTGTAAGCAAGATCCAAAGAATTTTGAATGTAGTCTGCAGGATGAAAATTATAAAAAATCTTGAGAAAAATAGTCTGATTTAACTTTAAATCTGTAAATACTGACCATATATTGGGTATGCTATACTTAATATATGGTCTTTTATATTTCAAGACAGCTGAATTGAACAGAGGAATCCCACATGAATGCCCAAGCTCTGGTGTTGACCGACAATGCTGCGAATAAAGTACGCCAATTGCGTGATAGCGAAGGCAACCAAGAATTAATGTTACGCGTTTATGTTACAGGTGGCGGTTGTTCCGGTTTCTCTTATGGCTTTAACTTTGCTGAAAGCATGAATGAAGATGATGCTGAATTTATTAATGGTGATGTGAAAATGCTGGTCGATTCATTGAGCTATCAATATCTTGTCGGTTCAGAAGTAGATTATGTAGAAGGCCTGGAAGGTTCACGTTTTATCGTGCACAACCCTAATGCAACAACAACCTGTGGTTGTGGTTCATCTTTTTCAATTTAATCGAATAATCAAATATAAAAAGCCCTCCAAAAATGGGGGCTTTTTTATTGCGGATTAGCATGCTGATTTGCTGTTGCAAGCTATTTAAATTATTAGGCTTGCAGTTTTGCTGCTTCTAGAATATCAAAAATAACCGTAGTCACATCTTGGCTTAAATCGCGATTGTTAAAAATTTCATAAGCACTAATGGTGATATCGGTATCGCTTGGCAGTAAACGTTGTTCTTCTTCAATCAAATCTTGAATAGGCAACAGGGTCTGTTTGACTTGTAAATGTAGAATATCTTTAAATTCTATATTTTCATCTTCAAGTTCAATCAGTTGCTCATTGAAATACGGCAAAAGAATGGAATGGAGATAAGGTTGAATCTCAATAATATCAAAAATTTCAATATCACGAGTCTGTTCAATCGTACTGATGTGATCATTTACTTCAATAAGAATATGGTAGTAACTCACACGCATCTCCAGAGGTTTCTGTTGTCATTTCTGGTTATTACCATAACACGAAATTTGCCTGATTGCCGATATCTTACTATTCATAGACTTATAAAAAGTAAGGTTTTTTTGCATTGTATCTCAAGTTGAGCCTAACGCGCCTGTAACAGGGCAAGATCAGCAGCGGACAAGCGGAAATTTAGCATGTTTTGCTCTTTCATCAGTGGATACATCAGTGCTTGCGGGTCCTGATTATGTTTCAAGCCCAGTGCATGGCCAAATTCATGCGCCAGCGTCAAGCGTAAATCCTCAATCGATTCAAATTCGTAAATGTTAATTTGCTTGCCATTAAATGAACCTTTATCAAATAATCGTGGCTGAAAACACTGATTAAAGCTTTTTACCGAGCTATCAATCCGTTGATTCAGCTGATTCAGTTCATCAACCTCCAGATTAAGTTGCTGAATTTTCTGGTTATAAAGATTGATCTCTTGCTGCAGTACCAAAATGTGCTGTTGTAACTGGTTTTGCTGCTGCATGAGCTGTTCCCGTTGTGAAGCCGGGATTCCACCACTTTGATTAATAATGGCAATATATTGATTATGTTGATTTATTTGTATATTGAGTTGGGCTTTTTTCGCATCGAGTAGAGTATTGGTACGGTCTAGTTCATCTTTAAATTGCTGCAGTTGTTGATTTTTATTGACCCACACTTGCTGGTTGTGTTGAATCTGGCCTAATTGCTGCCGACGTTGCACCGATTCGTCTTGACGTTGATCATAAATTAAATGGATGGTGAGCCGGGCATCGGGATCATAAACAAAATAGTCTTTGCCTGTACCCGCTTTCCAGATGTCAGTGGCTTGCTGGCTAATCTGTTTCAGTTCATTTTCAGTAACACCAAAACGTGAATCAACCTCAGCAATACGGTAACGTAAGCGGGTATCGAAAGGATGTTGAATACGATCCAACAGGGTATTGTGGCGAATTTGAGGATGATTTCGGGTTTGATAGGTCATGCCGAACAGAAATATGACCAACAGGCTGAGTAGCACTAAGCGCATAAAAGCTTAAAATCATTATTTTTCTATACTGTATAACAATTAAGCTGAAATAAAAATAAAAAAACCGCGCTTGCGCGCGGTCTTTTTTCTGTTAATTCGACAAATTATTTTTTGTCATCTTTAACTTCGGTGAATTCAGCATCTACAACGCCGTCATCTGCTTTTTGTTGTTGACCCGCATCACCTTGGAATGCATTTGGATCAAAACCTTGCGCACCGCCTTGAGCACCTTGCGCAGCTTCATAAGCGCGTTGAGTGATCGGCATGATGATGTTTTGTAATGCTTCAGTTTTTGCTTTGATGGCTTCAACGTCATTTTCTTTGGTTGCAGCTTCAAGTTCTGAAACCGCAGTTTCAACCGCAGTTTTTTCGTCAGCAGTCACTTGTTCGCCCAGATCTTTTACTGCTTTTTGCGCGCTAGAAACTAAAGCATCAGCTTCGTTACGAGCTTTAGCCAGTTCTTCGAACTTACGGTCTTCTTCCGCATTCGCTTCAGCATCTTTGATCATCGCTTCAATTTCAGCATCGCTCAAACCTGAGTTTGCTTTAATTTGAATCGATTGCTCTTTACCAGTGCTCTTGTCTTTTGCAGACACTTTCAAGATACCGTCAGCATTGATATCGAACGATACTTCAATTTGTGGCACGCCACGTGGAGCAGGTGGGATGTCGCCTAATTGGAAGTTACCCAACAATTTGTTTTGCTGCGCCATTTTACGTTCACCTTGGTAAACCGAAATGTCTACAGCAGGCTGGTTGTCTGCAGCAGTTGAGAACACTTGAGATTTCTTCGCAGGAATCGTGGTGTTTTTCTCGATAATTGCAGTTAACACGCCGCCCATAGTCTCAATACCTAGAGTCAATGGAGTTACGTCAAGAAGTAATACGTCAGTTTTGTCACCAGACAACACAGCACCTTGAATCGCAGCACCAATTGCTACTGCTTCGTCAGGGTTCACGTCTTTACGTGGCTCACGACCAAAGAATTCTTGTACTTTTTGTTGTACCAGTGGCATACGAGACTGACCACCAACCAGAATCACATCAGAGATGTCTGAAGTTGAAAGACCGGCATCTTTAAGTGCAATCTTACATGGTTCAATAGTACGAGCGACCAGATCAGCCACCAAACCTTCAAGTTTTGCACGAGTCACGTTGATCACTAAATGTTTAGGACCAGTCGCATCTGCAGTGATGTATGGAAGGTTAATTTCAGTTGCATTAGAAGAAGAAAGCTCGATTTTTGCTTTTTCAGCGGCTTCTTTTAAACGTTGTAATGCAAGAGGATCTTGTTTCAAGTTCACGCTTTGTTCTTTCTTGAATTCTTCAACCAGGAATTCAATTAAAGCATTATCGAAGTCTTCACCACCTAGGAAAGTATCACCGTTTGTAGATAATACTTCGATTTGCTGGTCGCCATCCAAGTCAGCAATTTCAATGATGGATACGTCGAAAGTACCACCACCCAAGTCATAAACCGCGATTTTACGGTCGCCTTCTTTCTTGTCCATACCGAACGCAAGAGCTGCAGCAGTTGGTTCGTTGATGATACGTTTAACGTCCAAACCGGCAATTTTACCTGCATCTTTAGTGGCTTGACGTTGTGCATCGTTGAAGTAAGCAGGCACAGTAATGACCGCTTCAGTAACTGTTTCACCTAAATAGTCTTCTGCAGTTTTTTTCATCTTTTTCAAGATTTCAGCAGAGATTTGTTGTGGTGCAAGTTTCTTGTCATTTACATCCACCCATGCATCGCCATTGTCTGCCTGGATGATTTTGTAAGGCACTAAACCGATGTCTTTTTGCACTGCTTGGTCTTGATACTTACGGCCGATCAAACGCTTGATCGCGAATAATGTATTTTTAGGGTTAGTCACTGCCTGACGTTTCGCAGATTGACCAACCAGAATTTCGCCATCTTTATAGGCAATAATAGATGGAGTTGTACGCGCGCCTTCAGCGTTGTCGATGACTTTAACTTTGTCGCCTTCAAGTACGGCAACACAAGAGTTTGTTGTACCTAAGTCAATACCAATGATTTTAGCCATTTGGATGTTTCCTCAAAATTATTTTTTGCAATGTTTTTGCTTGTTATCCGATATGAGAGCCATTCAAAATTTTTCAAGTTGTTTGCATGAAAAAAATAGAAAAACTCTCGAATTTCTATACCTTATTGACCTACGAGGACCATTGCTGGACGCAGTAAACGGCCTGAAAGGGCATAACCTTTTTGTAATACGGTACCGATTTCACCAGCTTTGACGTCAGGTGCAATACCGACGGCCTGATGTAAATCAGCATTAAAACCATTATTCATGTTGACTTCTACAACGTTAAATTTTTCCAGCGTACTGAGTAATGATTTATGGGTCAGTTGAACGCCTTCAAGTAATGGCGATTCAATATCCCCAGCCGCTTGAATGGCACGCTCTAAATTATCGACAGTGTCGAGCAGCTCTTTAGCAAACTTCTCAATCACGGTCTCTTTATGCTTTTCAGCTTCACGTTGAATACGTTCTACGCTTTTTTGTGCTTCATAAACTGCATTGGCTGTACGGGCTTTTTCTAACTTCAAGTCACCTTCAAGCTGTGCAATCTGCTCTTGTAAAGATTCAACGGTAACTTCTGACTGTTCAGGTTCAGCTTGAGATTCTACTGTTTGTTGCTCAGCTTGCTCTTGCCCTAGATCTTGAGCGTCTTGATTCTGCTCAGTTGCCATAGATTTACTCCGTTTGAATGGGTTTTTAAACATGTCAGTCCTTTTGGCCTCAGTGCTAACTGCGTTAATCCTGAACTGCCATGAGTGATAAAATTCATGATTAATACAGAGTTCGGGGCAGACGTTAAAAATTCAAGCGAGACAAGCAATTAAATCTGTTTAATTTGATTAAAATTATAGGACTTACGCATTGACAGATTCAAAAAAGTATTAAAATGCTTTATAAAGTATCTGTGATCAGACGAATTAAACATGCTTCTATAGCAACTTGTACATTACCCATTTATATGGGCTTTCTCATGACAGAACCGAACTCTATTAGCTGTACACAACTTGCCGAGACTTATAACATCTCGCATGATAGTGTAAATCGCTTTCTAGAGCGTGAA
>NZ_VOYP01000044.1:0-22632 GCF_013420235.1 Acinetobacter sp. YH01022
AATATGGGTGAATTATAGCAAAATAAAGCACTGTAATAAAGGCGATATTTGATTTTTTATGGCTATCGCCACTCGCTTATATCCCCCACCTGACTGTCGGTGGGGGTCTTACGCTCGATGAAGATAAGAAAGCCCATGAATCGACAATCAGCACCTCCCATTGTAGGGCAAGCTTAGACATTAGTTTAGCTTAATGCCAAAATATAGTGATTCTTGTTGCTGGGGCAACAATTCAACAAAGGTGGTTTTTACCCTGCTCGCATTATCTTCAACCGCTTCACCACTGCTGGTCATAGGTAAAACTGTCCCTGATTTCCAGGGCTGAGTATAAGCGGGGTACATATCGTTAATGACCACATTGCTTAACGGCGCATTACCCATATTTTTCACCAAGATACGATAAATTAAACATTGATTTGGCTTCAAGTTTTCATTTTGTACCGTATAGGTTGCGTTCATAACTGCTGACTTATCTGTCATATCGCAATTTTCAACTTTCAGCTGCGATTTAAGAATTTTTAATTGGTTTGGGCTAACCGTAATTAAATCGGTATTCATCAGATCAACTAATGCTATTTCTTTTCCTGTATTATCCGGTTTAACAATCAATTTTACCTGGCTATTTATACCATTCGTCGCAGTAGCAGGTGCTTCAGCCTTTATTAATAAAGTGACAGATTGGTTTGGTCGGATAATATGGCTTAACTCTGTTTCTAGATCGGATAGCAATGTATCGGTCGCGTCCAGCATATCGTTACCATTTTTATCGACAAATAAGGTATATAAAAAACCATCTTTGCCATTCACGGCATTCAGACTGACTTTAACTTTGGTTTCATCTGCTACACCATAGTTGGTCAAACGATGCAAGAATACGTACGTCCCGCCAACACCTACCTGTGCACTCTGGTCATTGGTCAGTTCGAGCAACCGTTTTTGAGCTGGAGGAATCACAGCATCTAAAATAACGTCACCCAGACCTGATTGCAGTGATTCAATCGCAAACCAAATATTGGTGGTCGCTGTCACAGATGGGGAGACGGTAACCACGGCGCAGACTTGTGCTACGGTATTTGCTTCAACATTCAGTTGGGTAATTTGCTGAGTGTTTAAACCCGTTTTACATTGAGCCTCATCCGCCTTATAAAATTCGATTTTCAGACCGGAGGTAAAAGAATTAATGCCACTTTTGACTAATGTTGAATAGCCGCCAGTGCTGAGTGTTGGCGCAATCGCAGTACTAGAGGCATACAGTTGATAGTCCTGTGCCAAAGTCGCTTCATTTTTAATGCTTAAAGGAAAATAAGCCTTATTTTCATAGCTGGATTTGGTCCAGAGCGGTTGACCATTATTGTCAATCACAAATAAGTTAGTTCCGGTTTTGGTGGCATCCGCATTAAATAAATCATTTTTTGCAGCATACAGGTTTTTAGCGATCACATTATTATTGTCAAGGTTAATATCATTGGATGTCGTGCTGGCTTCAGCCTTATTCGCAATATACCCCTTATTTTCACCAGTTCCAGTATCACTCGCACTGACTTTTAAATTAGACAAAGTGAATTTAAATTTTGCTTTTCCTGGCACATTACCCAAAGCTAAACCTGCAGTAGAAAATAATTGACTTGCTGCATCAGTTGCAGAAGTAAATGCAGGACATGTTGCTGTTGTTCCTTCATTTTCAATTGCAGTACAAGTCAGTTGGGTTGTTGAATTTTTGATTAAATTAGAAATTAATACATCTTTTAGAATGACATTTGATGCGATGCCCCTAGCTTTATTTTCCAGAATTAAATCATAAGAAACAGTGTCTTCCGGCAACGGTGCTTTCTCATTCAAGGTTTTAGTAAGACTTAAATCAGTATCATCATCTTGAATTAGATAATTAAAACTCGAAACTGGAGTATTTCCACATAACTCTCCAGTACTAGTAATTACAGCTCCTCCTGATTGAATACTATCTAAACCAAAAGGAATAACTTTATCCCCATCTATTATTTCATTATTTTTTACTTTAATTACTAAACCTTTAACAACGACTCCATTATCATAGTCCAGTAATGGATTATATTTTATAACATAATCAAAAGAATAATTACCATTGATACTATTTACCGTAATAGGAGTTAATTGTTCAGTTCCATTAATTAAATTCACCTGATACAGTTCATAATCTTTTCCTAAAATTGCAGCATTTGAAATAGAAGAATTATCTATTATAAACTTAACAGTTAAATCTTGTTTTACATTACCAACAATATTGAAATCAACGGAATGTGTCTTGCCAATATCACTTTCCAATACAACACCTGATGAGGCAGAAAACTCAATTGCCGGTTTTAATTGAACATTAACGTTATCAATAAAGTTTCCATATGTAATATTATTATAGGTACGGGCTTCAAAAATAAACTCGTATTTACCAGCCTGCGCAATAACTCCTGCTAACGAAAAATTTTTTTTCCCAGTATTGGACCATGTTTTTGTGGTCGTATGAGTAGGACTCAAACCAATAGACATGACTTTAGAAACTGTTCTACCATTTACCTTACCAATATAGAATTCAGCTTGTTCTGATGCAACACTACGGGTTGCATGATCAAAACTCCAGGTAAAACTATCGTCTGGTAATAAACATATACTTTGATAAATATTTGAAGCTTCTTCGGCATTTAACTCAATGTACTGGTTAGTGGCATTATTAGTTACGTTTGGATTATTACTAATTCCATCAGGGCCTCCACCTTTCCAAAACTCCATTGGATATTCTTTACCTGAATATCTTTTATGAGTAGTTCTCCAGCCGGGTATATATTTCGAGGTGCCCACTAAAGTAGGATTTGCATCCAGCAACTCATAGTTCGCTGTAAGAGTGGGTTTCTGTAAATCCATATTTATGAAACTACGCTGAATTCTTTGATTATTTTGCGGTAAGTTTATATCAGCAGCTTCTGTAGCTGCACTACATACCATAAAACAAGTAGCCAGAATATTACGCCAAATAGATTTTTCCATGATTCTATCCCTGCTATCTTTAATTATGGTTCAAGCTGCAAATCTTGCCACTGTGGCTGTACATGCACTTCATTATCAAATTGAATTACCACCCGACGGCTTTTAGCATGCGCAATCTTTTGCTCTACATCTTGAATCAAGGCTAACTTCCCTTTGGCTTGCTCAGACATACGACCTTGCTGTACACCTTGTGCAATTAAATACTCACGCACTGCATCAATACGACGCTGTGAAAGTTGTAAATTATAGGCTTGGCTGGCTCGCGGATCTGTATATCCCACCAAAGTCATCTGGATGTCGGGGTACTCAAGCAAAAAGGTGCTTAAGTGATCCAGGACCGCTTTTGCTTCAGCATTTAAATCGGCGCGATCCACGGCAAAATGCACCACATTTTCAATCTTTGGATCGGGTTCTGTTAAGGCTGGCTTGCTAGTCTGGTCCTGGATAGGAGCTGACACCTTCAATGGCCAGTAATCAGCATTAACCCCTTGGCAGCCCGGCCCATTGAGCTGCTTCAAACTTGGTAAAGCTTGGGCATCCCATTTCCCTGTATCAATATGATCCTGACGTGTTGCGACAGCCACCTGGTATAGCGCCTGTTCAGCTGCATCAAAATGTTCTCTAGCATGTCGCCAGCCCAGTTCGCAATATTCTGCTGCCGCCCAAACCAGCATCACTTCTGCATGGGCCAATTGCTCAGGAGCTTTTTCCAATGCCCCGCTTTGTTTGAAATATTCAACCTGCCACCATAAGTCCCGGCGCATGACTTGTGAAACAGTTAAAATAGGCGTAGTTAAAATGAGCGGCTGTTTCTGGGCTAATTTTTCTGCAATCTGACGCCCTTGAGCTAGAGCTTCCCTTCCAGCAGTCGTTAGACTCCGCTCTGAAAACTCATTTTTCGCATAACTTAACCAGATCTGTGCTTTAGAGGCCTGATAACGTGTTTGAGCATCACTGACCTGCTGATAAGGCTGTAACTGCTGGCTTAACACCTCGGCTTCAACAGCAGAAGACCGCAGGGTCTGCGCCTCAACAGAATGGCATACGGGATATAAACAGGCGCTGAGCAGAAGCATTAATTTTAATCGCATGAATTATTGCTCCTGCACCGGTTCTAAAGAAGAATTTACTACAGGATTACGGCGTCCAAACAGGTCCTCATCAAACTTGAATCTAAATCTTAAATAGGCCCCTTGACCGCTGGAACTGGTATTGGCTAATTCATCATCCTGATAACCGAGGAAATTATATCCTGCAGAAACCCAGAGATTGGTTGCCAGCAAATAACCCACTTCTGCACCCAGCAAATAACGTGTCCCTGCCCCATGGTTTGCCCAAAGTGAACCGGCTTGTACACTCATATCCCAGCGTTCATTCAAATCATAAATGACCCGACCACTGAGTAACTGGGTTAAAGCTGAACTTGTAACTTTGTCTTCATCCAAGGTGGACCATTTTGCTGCATACTGACCGGACAAGGTCAGCTGGCGATAAGGATGATAGTTTAAATGCGTAGATGACACATAGGATTCACGCTTAAATGCCGCTTCTAGGTCAGTTGCATTATCCTCATAGTAATATTCAATTTTTGACAGGACATCCAGTTGATTGTGCTCATCATCACGCCATGCCAAACCGAGTTGGAAACGGTTTCGCAGATGATCACCGCGCTCGGCGTCTTTATTATCGACAAAATTAACCGTATTTTTGGTCAAAATCGTGGCATCATCTGACAACTTACGGGCAAAACCAATGCTATTGATCATCGTATCGGAACTGTCGGAACGACGTGCCTCTAAACGCGTCATAGCTTTCCAATTGTCGTGAACCAAATATTCCAGACCCAGACTTGCTGCTGTTGAGTCATTATCGCTATTTTCAATATTTTTAGACAGGCTTTGAATTCGTTCAAAACTGCTACTGATATATACACGCGGCTTAATCTGCCAGCGGTTGCGTAAACCCATAGCCGCTTCCGCCTCACGGTTGCTCATGCCATCTGCCACACGGTATTCACTAAATGCGGAAGCATCTTTCATATACTGACTGGAAATACCCAATACCGTGCTGTTGGTTTCTTCCGTAGTATTCATGGAATACAAACCATCAATCGCAGAAATCACTTCATGACGGGCATAGACTTCAGTATTTGGCAGGACTTTAACTGCCCCGCCTACAGACAGAACCTGTTTATCGGAATTGGAGAGATCCTGTTCATACTCGACAAAGGCTGATGCCCCTTTCCACGGCAAGTTACCGGTAAATTTGATACGCCCGGTAGTACCATTATATGGGCCCTGATTTTCTGTTGCCGAAGTTGCAGCTGTACTGGTTTCGTCATAATGACGTAAACCTAATTCCACGGCGAGAATTTTAAAGAAATTACGTTCCAGACTGGCAGACACACCGGTACGTACCCCATTATTGTTTTGGTCTTCAGTACGAATCGCTTCCATACGAGCCAAACCAAGCTTCGCAATCGGTGCTGAAACTTTTACGCCACTTTCTTTACGTCCTGCACTAATGGTCGCTGCATCGTTTTGAAATCCGTCTTCTGCTTGCTGGTGATACGCTCGCACATGGGCAAAACTGGGTGCGTATTCAAATTCTACCCGGGCAGCCGTGCCTTCATCCTTCTCGCCAGCTACACCGCTATTGATCTGGGTCACTTGATCTGCTGTAGAATTCGTATTCTTAGACTGTGCCACTTCGGCAATCACTTTGGCATACTGGCCCAGTTTCACCACAGTATTTAAACTGGCAATTTGTTCTTCTTGCAGGGGATCATTACTTTGAACAAATGAGCCGCCAATTTTGAGCTGGGGCTTCATAGCATAACTAAAGCTAAGACCACCGACTTGATATTCCTCACCAATTTCATCAGCCTCAACCGTAATACGAATAAAGTTTGGATTGAGGTCTTTATCTACACTCGGGACTGCTTGTTTTAAATAAATGCTGTTGCTATAGGTATCGACTTCATAATCAGAAAAACGAGTGAGGGTTTGTTTTGCAATAATCAGGCCCGGGTTATTGCGGTCACGGGTCAGCACTTCAACTTTTTCACTGTTTTCTAAAATCAGATCATTTGAAATTGAACCGAGACTATATGGACCAGAAATACCCAGAGCACGATTTTCAGTTACCACTTGACGCGATTTGGTTTCAGCGACAAAAGCTGAAGATTGGAACTGATCACCTTCATGCCCCACTTTAAGCCCTGTCAATGAACGGTTATATTGCCCTAAAGCTAAACCTTCATCTTTCTCTGTACGGGTCACATAGTCACCATACATCGCATACGAACGCCCTTTGTCTAAACGGACATACAATTTGCTGGTCGATTGTGCTTCAAAGCCTTTTGCCGCAGCATCGCCATAAACCGGATAATATTCATCAGGTTGAATATCTCGGAACAGGCGTTGTTTGGAACTTTTATTTGAATCATAGGCAAGGGTTAAAAGATAATCACCTTTAACTTTACCTTTAAGGAACATCGCAGCACGACCATTCAACGAGGTGTCGTTACCCCACTCGGCAATTTCATTCAACTCGTCTTCAAAGCCGTCATTACGATTAACACTATGCAGCTGTTTGCTATCAAAATTATTGAAGTTAATCGAGCCTTCAATTAAACCGACTGCAATCAGAGGACGTAAATCTGCCTCAAACTGGATATCTATTTCTTGTTTAAGTAAACCGCTACTGACGCGCAGTTTTCCACGTCCAGCAGTATTCGGTGCAATGATCGGTATAATCATCTCGCCGCCATCAATGAAGGTTTGAATCCCTGGCTCATTTGGATTCAAATCTTGCAGATCAATCATACCGATGTCACTGTCTAAGGTCAGTGCGGTACGTGTAGCGACTTTTATTCCTTGTCTGTCTTGTAGCTGTACTACCAGTTGCATAACATCACGGCCATTTGCCATCACGGATGCTTGAGGTTTTTGTAACTTAATGTCATGAATGTCATCTGGAACAATCACTTGAATCTGCTGGCTTTCCCGGATATTACCCGCGAAATCTAATTGCTCCACACGGATGCTATTTTTACCCGTGCTTAATGCTACACCTACATATTCAACCCCTTGCTTACGCTGCTCGTCCAGGATAACCAATTTACCGCGCTGCTTTTCTTTCACAATGACATCATTGACTAAAACACGTTGTGTCGCGCCCGCTGCACCCTGGACTTGAATAGTCGTTTGGGCAAAAGGGAGAACCTGTCCTTCCTTAAGATTTAATATTTCCAGGCTATTGTGATCATTACGCTTTAAATATTCTTCAAGATTCACCAAAACAGGGGGTTTAACTGGATCTATGCGTAATTGCGGTTGCTTTGCTTGAGCAGACTCACCACGATTGAGCAGGCAATTTTGATCATTCTCACTGGCCAAACAGCCTTGGGAATTTTCTGAACGCGTACTGGTTTGTAGATAGCTCGGCGCATCAATAGAAAGTTGCTTGTTAATCGCCTTTTCAAGATTTAAATTACTGCTATTAATTTTTTCTTGACGCTGTTTTACCACATCCGTTAATGGTGCAGAACATGTGCCTGCTTGATCCACCATTGCGAAATCAGCACGATGTAATTCACCACGTTTTACATCGACAAAACGGCTAGAAGGGTCCCCGGCATTGCGGTTAGACTGGGTGATCAATTCAGCACCTGCCGGCAAAGTGGTGCGATCTAATTTCAGTACATGGGTCTTTGCGGATACGCCATAGAAATCATATTTGCCTTCACGGTCAGTAATCACATAACTGCCATCTTCCATGTACAGCCGTACACCCGGCACACCTAATTCACCTTTGTCCTGGATTCCGTTGCGGTTACAGTCAGTATAAACCTTACCCACCACAAACGCGTCAGCACTGAATACACCTGGGCGAACTTTCACTTTGGCCTGTGCTTCATTGGAACTTAGACCGTAACGATCGACGGCACGTGCCCGGTTAATCCCATCACCATTTAAAGCATTCGGTCCAACCAGAACACGGTATTCAATTTTAGCATTCGCATTTACGGCAAGATCACCTAGCCCCAAAGTTAAATACGGACCTTTTCCGCCTTCAGGATCAGCCACTGGCTTGCCATCAATCCGCATGCTATTTGGCACATAACTAAAACCACGCGGTAAGGTATCTTGCAATTTGACATCATGTGCCAGCTGATCACCTTTATTACTCACGGTAATGCTGTAATTGGTGAAATCACCCAGCTCTACCGAACTGTCCCGAGCGGTTTTTTTGACCATTAATAGCGATTGATCCAGTAGCGGATCAATCGGAATATCAATATTCAGCGCTGGGCTGGCGACGGTTAAAGTAAACAGGCCACCATAAGACCATGCCGGATGCACAGCCTTGCCATTAAATGAATCCACCGGATAAAGTGCCTGGTTGCTGGCAAAACTATACTTTCGGCCTGGAATTGTGGTGGTATCCACCATCAGTTTATAGCTGCCCGGCTTGACATGTGGATAAACAAATTGACCGGTCGACGAGGTAACCTGTCGTACAGGAAACGGCTTTAGTTCACCAGTCACCCGATCATGTTCAAATACAACATTATCTGCAACAGGCTGACCGAATTCATCTGTCAAAGTGACGGTTGCACCCTCGACCGCCTGGCCTGTTTTTGCATCAAAGACAACTCCGTAGGGATCAATCAGCACTTCTGTGGTGATCTCCGTTGAGATGTCTTCAATATTTTGGCTAACCTTACCCTGCTCGTCCAAGCAGTCGGTCAGGTGAATACTGACCTGATCGCGCTTGAGCGTCTGTAAAATATGATCGCTGAGGTTTTTTTCAGCCTTTTCCTCAGTATCCACGGTGAACTGAAATATGCCGGTATTTTCACCACTTTCTACTGCATTGACATAAACAATATCGCCCGTCAGTTTGGAGACCAGTTGAATACGAACCTGATCTGAAACAGAGCGGTTGGCATTACAGATGGCGGCATCTGCTTTGACATAAATAGGCTCGTTCACCGTCCCGGTTTCAACGACTTTCTCGAAATTACTGGTTGTGCTTTCAATGACCAACTTGCCTGCAACTTTGGTTTCCACTCGATTAGACAGGGTTTTTTTACTGCCTGTAGCAGAACGGTGTAGCACATACGCTTCATTGCGCAAAGTGGTATAGCTCAGGATTGGATTGGTTTTGACCGTCAAGCGGACTGTGCTTTTTTGCTGAGGCTGAAATGGTTTTTTATAAGCAACGACAGCATAGCCAATTTTATTCTTGTCACTTGGCAAATAACGCGTATATTCCCCTTCTGCAATTCGATGTAGAACTTCAACCTCCTGATTTTTCTCAAGAACCTGAATGTCTTCAAAAACGGTATTGGCTGGAATAGGATCCTCAACAATCACTAGGGACTGTAATTGTCCATCAACCTTTACCTCTGTCGGAGTCACTGCAAGATCAGCGGTATTGGAAATGATCAAGCTATAGTTCAGGGTCTGTGCTTGCTGACTGGCATTCAGCACACTTTGGTCCACTTGTTTTTCTATTTTTAATTTTGGCTCAATAATTTGTACAGGATCTTTAACGGTTTTTTGTAGTTGTGGCTCTTCACGAATTTGTGCGACTAAAGGGAGTTCAAGCTTGGTCTGATCAGGTGTCTGTAATGACGTATCTGCAACCACCCACACATGAACGGTCTGATTGGGTTGTAATTGTAATCCATTTTCAATCAGTGTATCTGAAATATCAAATACCCCATCTTGATTGGCATCGAGGTAAATTTTAAAATTTGATAAGTAATTAGTTTGTGTAAGTTTAAAATCAAACCATGCATTTGTATTACTGGTATTGGTCAACTGGTTTAACCAAATCACTTTCGAACCGGCTTCTACCTGTTGAAGTTGATCTGGAAATAACTCGAAACCATAGAACTTGGCAATTTCAACATTTACCGCATTGGATTGAGTCGTTTGCAGCAATTGTCCACCATTCAAATCGCTGACTTGGTAACTTGCATAAGCAATGTTCTGGATGATCTGGCCAGCAACCGGCATTACCGCATGACTTTGCTGTGCAAAGAACAAAGCTGAAGCAAGCGCAGACAAAGATAACGTCTCCACTTTTTTATTCATTGCTTTTTTCATTGCCACGCCCCAAAACAAAAAAATATTAAAATACAAACGATAAAAATGAGTTCCTCCCTTTCGAAAAAGGGAGGTTACAGATTTAGAATTATGGAGTGGCTTTATCAACTGTAACAGCGAATTTCAATGTTGCATAAGCGCCTGGAATTAAAGTGCCGACGTTATAACTTACATTACCGCTGGTTTCGGTTGGTGCAGCACCTTGAGTTGATGGATCACGTGCAACTGAACCTACTTTGTATGTCGTGTATGCAGGTACAGCATCATTGATCATAACCGCAGTTGCATCAGCATTACCCTGATTCGTTGCCGTCACTTTATAGAATACGCATTGGCCTGGTTTGGCGTTTTGCAGATTGCCAGTGTACTCAGAATCAGTAGGTGTTACCGTACAGTCTGCAGCAACCTGTAATTTTTCCAAACGAACTGAACCCAGGTTAATGACTGTGCGATCTGTAATCGACAGGATGCTGTTTGAACCTAAAGTAGCACCAGTTTCAGGATTAATTTGCACTGTAGATGTATAAGATTGACCTGCTGTTGCTGTTGCAGCTGCTTCAACTTTTACATAAACAGTAACTGACTCACCTTGCTGCAAGCCGGCTAGCTTAGATGGATCAAATTTTGCATTTTGTAAAATGCTGTTTAAAGTTCCTGTGCCGGTACCGGTTACCAACTCATTAGTATCAAGTATGCCGTTTCCATTTACGTCTACATAAACAGTGACCGTTTCACCTGCTGACGGTGTTGGTAAGGCAAAGTTCAGTGTTTTGCTACCATCAGCTTCAGTAACGTTACCAATGTTGGTTAAAGTATGACTGTAAATAATGCTGCCACCTGGTGCTAACTGGCCTTGGCGGTCTGGCGTGAAGCTTATCGCGCGCTGTTCTGCAATCGTCAGGTTAAATCCAATCTCGTCGCTAGTGCCAGTCGATGGCGAGCTGATCTTGACTGTAATGGTTGCTGGAATATTGGTTGCTGGCGTGCCGTCTGGGACAGTTACGACCAGGCAGTAACTACCTGTACTGCCATTGGCAATTGTGCCAGAGTTGGTGACTTTGGTATTTGTACAATTACCTGACGCATCTTTTCCAAACAGTTCTGCTGTCCAGCCAGTTGGAACACCTTCAACTGTAATATTGTAATTGTCCGGCGTACCGCCTGTATTTTTGATCGTAACATCCAGCTGTTTAGATGTACCAGGTACTAAAGCTGTGTCAGGAACACCTGTACTACTCTTCTGCCCATCACCAACATAAACTGGTGAACTTGTTGTGCCTTTGTTATGTATTAAATCCACAGCACTTTTTGTGAATGAATCAACAACCAAAGAAATAGTATCTTTATTGCTGCTATTGCTAACAGAAGCGCTCGTCATCGTCAGTTTAGTGCCTGCATCAACTGTACCACTGGTTGGCAAAGTAACGCGTACTACAAATTTTAAGCTTCCGCCAGCTGCAATCGGGCCAGTGTTGTTATCTGTTACCGGTGTTTTACCATCAGCTTTCAGAATTTCGATAATGCTGCCGGCCGGCAAAGATGAACCTAACTCAGTTGCAACACTCAGGTTATAACTGTCCGTCGTTGTCCCTGAGTTATGAACATAAATAACATCACCGTCTGTGGTGTTATTACCAAAGACAATCGCCTGACCTTGCACAGCCACTGCATGGACTTGGTCATCAATGCCTGCAGCACTACCGGTTGGAATATTGTTGTCAATCCAGGAAACAGATGCATCATCGTTAATCGAGTGAGAAGTTGTACCCAGTACGGTGACATTGTTCGGGTTCGATGGAACTAGTGTTGTATCCGTCGTTGTCGGTGGAACTGTTGGGACATTATCCGGTGTTAATGGTGTATTTGTGCCTGATGTATAGCCGTCAGTATCTGCATATGCCGTGTTGGTAATTTTCTCACCATTTTCCGCAGCATTTTTGACCTTAACGGTAAAGGTTAATTTACCCGTCGATCCTGCAGCAAGCTTGCCTGCATTAAAGGTAAAAGCTTCTTTCTTATCACTACGGGTCTTAAAGTAGAAACCGTCAGCATCAGTATTACCAGGATTAAGCGCAGTTGAGCTGCCATTATAATAAGCAACCAGCTTAGCATCAGGCACTGTAGATGTATCAAATGTTACATTACTTGGCAGTACGTCATAAATAATGACATCTGAAGTTGCCGCTGCTGTACCTTTGTTTTGGAAAGTCAATGTATAGGTGATATAGCCATTTGCACCAATTGTGCTGACGCTAGCTTCTTTTTTAATTTCAATGACAGCGCCAGTAATAATTGTCGCTTTATCTATATTTGATGCGGTCTCTTTTCCAGTATCATATAAAGCTGCTGTTTTTGCTGTTGCAGTCAATGTGAGGCTGTCATACTGACTTGCAGTTGCAGCTAATGGTGTTTTAGCAACCACAACCAGACCGATAGATTCACCGGCAGCTAATTCAATTGCTGTTGTTTCTGTTAAAGCCACATCATTATCAGCTATACCATCCTGATTGCGGTCAACATAAACATTATAACTAGCCCAATCAAAAGTGCCGGTATCATTTGCAATTTTAAGTGTGAATGAGTCTGTACCATTACCCGTGTTGGTCAAAATATGCGGGAAGCTTACACTACTGTTCGCAGCTGTTTGACGTTCATTAGACTGCACTAGGGTAAAGCTACCTACTTGTGCTACCAGGGTCTTAACCACATTAGATGTGACCACACGTTCAGTATTTGTATTATCGGTATAAGTTGCTGTTGCCACGTTACTGATATTTTGACCCGCTAAAGGCGTAGATGTTGCTGCCATCGCAGAATTGCCAAATAGCGACACCCCACCCACAACAGCTAACGCAGTCGCGACTTTACTTAATTGAAAATGTTGTTTCATAAAAAAATCAACCATAAGACATTTAAAACGACGTGAAAAAATTATTTAGAAGTGTTGACACGAACTTGAGCCGAGACAGTGATTTTTTGTTTCGCTTTTAACTCATTCACATTCCATTGCAGAACACGATATTCATTTAGTGGAACATTCACTTTTTTGCCATTTTCCACTCGGGTCAGGGGTGCTTTGGCAAAAAACTTGCCATCAATCGAAGCATAGGTATCTTTTGGAGCACTTTGGCCGGTATAAGTGACAAATTCAGGAAGCGGTAAATTTAATTTCAAATTTTTCAGGCTATTCGCAGATACATTTGAATATTCGACCTTATATTCAAGCAATGTATTTGGTTTAACTTGATCTGAAGGCTTTAATTCCTTTTTCTTATGCAATTGATCCACTTTATAAACTTTCATATCAGCGGTTAAAGCTTCTGTCGCTGCATAGGAAAAGTTGACCAAGGCACCACTTATTAGTAAGAACGATGCTTTTTTAACTGAGTTATAGATCTTCATGCCAAACCCCTAAATGTGCAATTTGCACATTAATTTATTAATGGCGGCAAATTTACCACAAAAAAATGTTCATTTTTCACATTTTTATATAAAAATAATGAATACTGAGTCACATTTTATTATTTTTTAATAGATTAAATCTTACAAATGGCTTTAAAGCCAACTTGAATAGTTAAGTTAAACTTACAAATATACTGGAGAAATGTTGTAGAGTAATTGAAGAAAATTTATGTTAAAAATAAATAGAATTATAAATTGTACTTAGCTCAAACCCAATCTGACAGTAACCGATTTTTACTGGGCCTATCATTCAAAAAATCTAAAACGATTTAGTATTTTATTTGAGTTAGAGTTTCCATTGAGAATGAATTATCAAAGCAATTTAGACTGAAAAAGTGCGATATAGATCAAACATTATTTATTTTTTCTTAATTTATATGTGTTGAATGCTGGTATCATCTCTTTCTTAAACTATAATTCATAAGTTGAGTTTTTATATAGGATTACATCTATGCCTGATTCCAACCTCCCTAGTTCAGACACTGCACTTTTAAATGTCCTAAAAATTATGGAGCCATTGGTATCTTGGTTATTAAAATCGGGTGTAGGCTATAGCGAATTTTCTCATGCTTTAAAATCTGTGTTTTATCATGAAGCTGAAAAAGAATTAGAATATTTACAACAGAAAAAAACTGACTCGTCCATAAGCTTGTTATCTGGACTCAATCGCAGAGAAGTGAGTACATTTAAGCAAAGGTCTTCTGAGCAAGCTCATCATAACCATTCTCCCCCAAGCCCAAGCGTACCTGCGCGCATTGTGACTTTATGGATTCAAAAAAATTGGCGTAAACAAATTGCTTTCAGTGGGCAAGACATCAGTTTTGAAACCTTAGCCAAAGAAGTTTCTCAAGACAAACATCCACGTGCAATGTTACTGGAACTGCAGCGTTTAGGCTTAGTGACTGAATTAGCCAATACGGTTATTTTACATACAGAATCTTTTACCCCCAGCAATAGTCTTTATGACAGCCAGGTACTTCTTTCTCAGTCTGCATTCGACCATCTCTGCTGTGGGATAGCCAATATTTTCATCACACAGAATGAATATCTTGAGCAAAGCTTACGAGCAGATGAATTAACCGAAGAGTCTATTCGTGAGCTTCGAGAGTACGGTACTCAGCTATGGCAGGAATATGCTCAGAAAATGTTAAGTAAAGCCGTAGAATGCTCTCAACAAGATGAAGGAAAAGTAGATGCTTGTCACCGATTTAGCTTGGGAATCTATCAATATGATGAAAACATTGATATCAAAAAAAAATAATATGTATTTCTTATAAATAAAAAATATTAAATTAATATATTGTCATATTGTATAATTATTGTGATCTAGTCTAACAATCCTAAAGGTATAAAATTTTGAAGTTAAGCAATTTGTCTCTTTACTGTTTTATTCCTTGTGTTCTATTAGGATGTGGCGAGGGAGATTCTTTTTCAGTTGGTGGCGTTTCTTTAGGAGGTACGGGGCTGCCGTCTACAGGTGGTAATCCACCCATACTTAGTTCACCAATGCCATCAGAGGGCGAAGTATTACCAGATGATAATCAATTCGTTTTATGGTCGAGTGGCACCATAGAGAAAACCTGCGACCAAATTAACCTTAAAATGCAATTAATCGATCTTGAAACAGGCTCTATACTGGAGACTCAGCAAGGCATTCCACTCCATCCCAATCCAGAAGAAAATATTGCTGTCACGATTCAAGTCACCAATAACAATTCGGGAACAACAACGGAATATTTTGAAAATTGTCAGCCTTCTATTCAGATCATAGGACAAGATGGGCAACAACTAGCAACTCATGATAACTTCGAATGTGCAGCCAATGATCTAACACTCGCGCATAAGCCACAAGAGTCAGCGACTTATCAGTACAAGTTTAATTTACCGAATGAACCAACATCCTGGAGTTTAAACTATCATCATATTTATTCTCTGGAACAAAACGCAGCATTTACCGAACGTAAATCTTGTGACATATCCTATCCATTGAATGTGGATATTTGACATCCTCGCCTCTTTAAACTGAGGCGAGTCCTACTTAGACGTTTACGCCCAAACACAAGCACGTTTTTTGCAGGATTTAAATCACGCTGTTATCCTAAAAATGAGGCTATTTCTTCTGCCACTGCCCTAGATGTCCGGGAAACACCGACCAGCGTTGCCGAAGCAGCACCGGTCCATTCTCCATAACCCACCAGCCATAAATTTGGTACCTCAACCGAACGGCCGTTCTGAACCGCGATGGTCTGGTCCGGCTGGATAATTCCGAGGCTGCTAAGATGATTCAGTGCTGCTTTAAATCCGGTACACCAGATCACTACATCCACTTGGGCTGTGCTGCCATCTTCCCAAATCACGCCATGTTCTGTAAATGCCGAAAATGGCCGTTCGCTATGTAGCACACTACGTGCACGTGCATCCTTGACCGAATCGATCATGACAATATCCCCCAGACCACCAATCGGCTGCTCGATCTTTCTGCCCTCCTGCTGGGCTTTCAGGCGCTCGGTCGCCCTTAAGAACAGGACACGGCCATCGACATCATCCGCCAGAAACTGCGGCAGTGTCTGGGTGATCCAAAGCGTTTCGGCCACCTGAGATACTTCCGCCAAGATTTGTGCACCAGAGTTACCGCCACCCACCACCATGACTTTCTTGTTTTTAAATAACTCAGCATTTTTATAATCTGCGGAATGCAGTTGCACGCCCTGAAAATGCTCACGGCCGGCATACTCAGGAATAAACGGGTGACTCCATGTCCCTGTAGCACTCACCACCGCTTTGGCTTTCCAGCATCGTTCACCAGCATAGACCTCTAAATATGTCCCCTGGTTTTCCACGCGATCCACATGCACGGGACGAACTATGGGAAAGTGATAGCGCTGCTCATAGGCGGTCAAATAGTTAATCACTTCATGACGGGTCGGATAGGTCTGTTCGGTCGCCGGCATCATCCAGCCCGACAGGGAGCTCCAGCTATTCGGGGAGAAAAGACGCAAGGACTCCCAGGCATGCTGCCAGGCACCTCCAGGCTGAGGCTGATCATCCAGGATGATAAACGGAATGTTCTTACGCTTTAAGAAATAGGCCGTGGACAAACCGGCCTGTCCACCACCGATGATAATCACATCTGTTTCGATCTGTTTTGTGTCCAAAGCCTTTTCCCCTTGCATTTTTCTGTTGTTCTTGATGCAGCATCCCGCTTTTGCAGCGGGTTTCTGCTGATTTCTCTGATTGACAGGACAAGCCTGAATTCAAGCAAATCTGGCCTTACAAACTGCGCTGATTCACCCGTTTAGAGAGTTCTTCCGCAGATTCCTTACGTTCCGAATAACGGTTGGTCAAATAAGCACTTTGCCCACGGGTCAACAAGGTAAACTTATACAGTTCTTCCATCACATCGACAATGCGATCATACAAGGACGACGGTTTCATGCGTCCCTCTTCATCAAATTCCAAAAAGGCCTTGGGAATGGAAGACTGGTTCGGAATTGTGATCATACGCATCCAGCGCCCCAAAATGCGCATCTGGTTGACGCTATTAAAAGACTGCGAGCCGCCGCTGACCTGCATCAGTGCCAGGGTTTTGCCCTGTGTGGCACGAATGGCTCCAGCTGCCAGCGGAATCCAGTCAATTTGTGCCTTAAAGATCGAACTCATCGAACCATGCCGCTCTGGTGAACACCAGACCATGCCTTCGGACCAAGCCAGCAATTCATGCAGTTCCTTGACTTTAGGATGTTCCAGATCGCCATCTTCAGGCAACGGTAATCCTTTGGGATGAAAGATTTTGACCTCACAGCCAAAGCGTTCCAGAATACGGCCGGCTTCCATCACCGCCAGGCGACTGTACGAGCGCTCGCGGTTTGAGCCATACAGCAATAACATCCGTGGTGGATGGGCCAGCTCTTTGGCCTGCACCTCGGCAAAGGTAGGCGTTGGCAAAAGATCAGATTCAAGATTTGGGAGAGTCATATCAGCCTCTTAAGAATTGGGGTAATATTTTTTCTTGAGCCACAAAGATACGCTGACCAGCGCAATCAGTACTGGCACTTCCACCAAAGGCCCAATAATGGTGGTAAAGGCAATCGGCGAAGCCAAACCAAAAGTGGCAATCGCGACCGCTAGGGCTAACTCAAAGTTATTGCCCGCCGCGGTAAAAGAGATTGCAGTGGTTTTCGGATAGTCATTGCCCATCCATTTACTCATAAAGAAGCTAACAAAGAACATCAGCACAAAGTAAACTGTCAATGGAATCGCGATGCGTAACACATCCATCGGCAAACTCACCACATCGCCACCTTTCAGGCTAAACATCGCCACAATGGTGAACAGCAAGGCCAGTAAACTGAGCGGGCCAATTTTTGGCAGGAATTTCGTTTGATACCAATCCAGACCTTTGGCTTTGACCAACGACAAGCGGGTCAGGAAGCCCATCAGAAACGGAATGCCCAGATAGATCAAGACGGCATTGGCAATGGTCCAGAAATCCACATGGATCACATGCCCTTCTACCCCAAAGAATGGCGGCAAATAGGTCAGGAAGAACCAGGCATAACTACTAAAGAACAGAATCTGGAAAATACTGTTAAAAGCGACCAGCGCCGCACCATACTGGTTATCCCCACAAGCCAAACCATTCCAGATTAGCACCATGGCAATACAGCGCGCCAAACCAATCAAGATCAGACCGGTCATATATTCCGGATAATCGCTGAGAAAGACGATGGCCAGCACAAACATCAGTACCGGGGCAATCAGCCAGTTCTGGATCAGGGACAAGGCCAGAGTTTTTTTATCCTGAAACACCTGTGGCAGTATCGCATAGTCGACTTTGGCCAATGGAGGATACATCATCAGGATCAGGCCAATCGCAATCGGCAGATTGACCGAGTTGATGCTCATGGCATCCAGTGCTGTCGATGCTTGCGGAAAAAACACCCCAATCGCAACACCCAATGCCATGGCCACAAAGATCCACAGGGTCAGGTTACGATCTAAAAAGGACAATCCGGGTTTAGACATGATCTGCTCGATTAAAGATGGGAAATTTGATTGATTGCAGCAATAAGCTCAGGACGGATCATTTTTTCGATATCCAAGGCAAATAAAGCATCCAGACGTTTATTGATGTGCTCTACCGTAGTCAAAAATGCCTGGAGTTTTTCTTCTTCAGCTAAGTCCAGGTGTGAAGGATCAGACAGGCCCCAATGTGCCTTGATTGCGCCCCCCAGATAAAGTGGGCAAGCTTCCTGTGCAGCTGAATCACAGACGGTAATCACCACTTCAGGCTCATATTGCTCACAGGCATCAATCGCTTTGCTGGATAAACCTTCAGTGGATAAACCCAAATTTTGCAAAGTCTTAATCGTCAAGGGATGCACCTGACCGGAAGGTTTGCTACCAGCACTGTAAGCCACCCAGCCTGCTGGCGCACGGCTGTTAAATAACACTTCAGACAGAATACTGCGGCAACTGTTGCCCGTGCACAAAAACAAAAATTTCATGAAAATTTACTCGCAATGGCTCTGAATCGACAGAGCGAAAGGATTAAATAAAACCGGAACATCACTACGTTTCAGCACCTCCAGAATTTCAAAACACCAGGCTGGTAATTGCGGATTGATGCTGTAATACACCCACTGGCTTTGCCGACGATCATTCAACAAGCCACAAGACCGTAACAAGGCCAGATGACGTGAAATTTTCGGCTGGCTTAACTGCAGTTTATCGGTCAGATCACAGACGCATTGCTCTTTGTTTTTCGCAATCAGCAGGACAATACTGAGACGCGTTTCATCAGATAAACATTTAAAAAACTGAACGTGGTCCATAGCTGCTCCCATTCTGTTATTCAAATATATACATATCCATATATATAGTAAATAGTACAAGTTAAAAATTATAAAGGAAGGATTATAATGTGGTTTGAAAGAGGTCAATTTAAAAAATTGTCCGCTTTTCTCGGCTGTGTTATGAATAAAGAAAATTTTAACAATTAGAAAATTTAAGGAATATCGAATGACTGATAAAAATATTTTAGTGCCGATTGACGGTTCTGATCAGGCACTTGCAGCAGTCAGAGAAGCCGCCATTATGGCAAATGCCCTGGACAGCAAGCTGATTGTCATCAGCATTGTTGAAGAAAATCCGTTTGCCAATACCGATTTTTATTACTTTGGTGCAGATGCGACGACCATGAAAGCATTTTTTGATGAAGCGTGTGGTAATGCAACAAAGGCCTTAGCAGATGCACAAAAACTTTCGGTCGATTCAGGTGCACGTGAGGTTGAAACAAAACTCGTTAAAGCTGAAGTGTCTGCACAAACTATTGTTAATGTCGCTGAAGAACTTGCTGCTTCGCTGATTGTGATGGGATCACATGGGCGTAAAGGCATCCAGAAACTAGCTTTAGGTAGTGTGGCTGAAGAAGTATTAAAGTTGTCCCAAGTACCCGTATTAGTCGTTAAGCAATAACTGACCTGATTTCGGTTCACGCCATAAAAAAACCAGTAGTCTGAGCTACTGGTTTTTTTTAAAAGAAAATGCATTTAGGGCTTATTTATTTTTCTCGATCAGTTCCGCGACAGCCTGAACTTCCAGAACTTTACCACTGGATACGATTGTATTGTTAATCATTAGACCCGGTGTGCTTAACAGGCCGGTTTCGGCAATCTGCATCATATCGGTAACATATTCAATATCCGCTTGCACACCGGTAGTTTTGACTGCTTCTTCGGTTGCAGCCAACAGTGCTTTACATTTACGGCAACCTGTACCTAAGACTTTAATTTGCATCTCTTATTCTCCACACGTTTTATAAAAACCAGTAACCTAAAGTATTCAGGCTATAGCCAATAATCAAGATTCCCACAAAAATAATACCAACAAACAGGCTCAATAAGCGGGTTTGCACCACTTGCTTTAACAGGATTAGGGATGGCAGGGAAAGTGCGGTGACGGCCATCATAAAGGCCAAAACCGTCCCCAAACCTACACCTTTCGCTACCAAAGCTTCAGCAATCGGCAAGGTGCCAAAGATATCCGCGTACATCGGTATGCCTACGATTGTAGCAATCAGCACAGAATACCAGTGTTCCTGACCAAGCAAGGCGGTAATCCACTGTTCAGGAATCCAGTTATGAATTGCCGCACCAATCCCTACCCCAATCAACACATACATCCAGACCTTGCTAAAAATCTCCACCACCTGTTCCCAGGCAAATGCACGCCGCTCTTTCGCGGTCATACTGAAATCTTCATCTTCTCCCGGAATCGCCTGATGATGGGTCACAAACTCAGCCACATACTTTTCCATTTTCAGGTAGCTAATCAAGGAGCCACCCAATACCGCCAGCACTAAACCCAGCAACACATAGACCATGGCGATTTTCCAGTTAAAAATACTGGCCAATAAAATAATTGAAGCCAGATCGACTAGCGGAGATGAAATCAGAAATGAAAAGGTCACCCCCACAGGCAGTCCGGCACGGGTAAACCCGATAAATAGTGGAATCGAGGAACAGGAACAAAATGGGGTAATGGTGCCGAGCAAGGCCCCCATGATATTGGCTTTGATCCCGGTCATGCGGCCTAAAATCTGCCGGGTACGTTCAGGCGGAAAATAACTTTGAATATATGACAGGGTATAGATCAGAACCGAGAGCAGAATAAAGATTTTGAAGACATCATAGATAAAGAAGTGAATACTGCCACCCAGACGGGTTGCGACCGATAAACCGAAGACATTTTCGACCAGCCAGCGCACACCCTCTGACAACCAGGTCATTTTGAGCAGAGCGTTATTCAACCAAGCAAAGAGGGCAATTATTTGATCCATTTAAATCTCCTGGTCTTGGGGGAATAATAGTGCTTGTGTAAATAGAGACAGTTCTTGAGCACGGATGGGATTCAGTGAATAGTGTATCCAGCGTCCGTTTTTTCTGCCTTTAACCAGACCCGATTCAGTCAAACACTTCATGTGGTGAGATAAGGTTGATTGACTAATCGACAGATTCTTGAGTAATTCACATGCACAACACTCCCCTGCCTGTAACATTTGCAAAATCTGAAGACGGGTCTTATCCGTCAAAACCTGATACAGGGAAACCGCTTGCTGATGATCCAATTCCTTTATCCATCAAGGACCTATTTCACCAGTATGTAAATTATATTGATCATCGTCAATGTATTTTCACAAAAAAAGCCCTAATCAAGTTAGGGCTTTTTGCTATCCAAGACGCTTTATTTCAGCCGATTGCCCTGTTCATCAATAATGAATTCACCGTCTTCTTTGGCAAAGGCTCCTAATTGCGGCAAAGGCAGAATATCCAGCACGACTTCGGAAGGACGGCATAAACGCGTTCCGAACTCGGTGACCACCAACGGACGGTTGATCAGGATTGGATGCTGCAGCATGGCTTCAACCAGTTTCTCATCGCTCCAGCTCGCATCATCCAGATTCAGCTCGGCATAGGGATCGACATTTTTACGCAAGACTTCACGAACCGTTAAACCGGCGTCCCGAATCATATTGACCAGCTGATCTTTAGAGGGTGGCGTAAGCAGATATTCAATCACTTCCGGCTCAATTCCTGCATTGCGAATTAACGCCAATGTATTACGTGAAGTTCCACATGCTGGGTTATGATAAATTTGCACTTTTGGCATTTGATCCATGAGCTTTACCCTTATCAATGAATCATGTCTTTATATATGAATATACGCATATTCGCAATATGAAATATATTCATTTGTAGCATTCATCTGAGAATGAGTGTCTACAAACATTTAACACCGCTTCCAGGTACGGTCATCTCATATTTAGATATTGGATCTGGCTATAAGATTTATTCAAATACGCTACAAAAAAACCTTGGAACAATAAGTCGGTATTGACCGTGGAACGTAAGCGTCCGCTGAATCCCATACCTATTTTTTAATTCGATTTAGGTTTCCAGCAGTGCGGCAGCAATTCTTCAATTTGGGTCACTTTGTGTGTCGGTAACCTTTTCAGCACATCACTTAAATAGGC
>NZ_VOYP01000045.1:0-21212 GCF_013420235.1 Acinetobacter sp. YH01022
TATGAAAGCCTTTGGCTCAATCAAACCGCATTGCGCCTACCTGTTCTGTAATAAACGTGGCCATCGTATGAAAGTGCTGGTACATGATGGACTGGGCATCTGGCTGTGTGCCAGGCGGCTGGAACAGGGAAAATTCCACTGGGCTAAAGTTCACCAGGGTGAAAACGTAGCTCTCAACCCGGAACAGTTACAGGCATTAATCCAGGGTTTGCCTTGGCAGCGCATTGGACGACAGCAGGTGGTCACGATGCTCTAAACCAAGCTCGGCTATTCTGCCATCCTCCAAACGTTCTATTTCATTCTCTTCATGACCTCAGGCATACTGCGGTCATGAATACGCTGCCTGATTTAAGCCAACTGACCCATGAACAACTGCTGGAATTTACCCGGCAGTTGGCGATGCAGCATCAGTCTCTGGCACAATCAAATCAAGAATTAGAAAAATCAAACCAGCAATTGGATGCCAAAGTTCAGCATCTTTCTATTCTCAATCAAAAATACGAGCATGAACTGGCGCTGTTTAAAAAGCATAAATTCGGCAGTAAAAACGAACATCTCACCGCAAAACAAATCCATCTATGGGACGAAGCGGTCGAAGAAGATATCGCAGCCGTTGATCTGGAATTAGAACGATTAAATGCAGATAAAACTGATGCAGCGACACAGAAAGCCACAGTCAACAAACCTAAACGTCGACTGCTGCCAGATCATCTACACACCATCCGTATTGAGCATGAACCTGCATCAACCCAATGCAGTTGTGGCTGCCAGTTACGTCGTATCGGCGAAGATATCAGTGAAAAACTGCATTTCAGACCGGCACAGTTCTACAAGGAACAGCATGTCCGTGGCAAATGGGTCTGTGATCAGTGTGACACTCTGACTCAGCAAGCGATGCCCGCCTATGTGATTGATAAAGGCATTGCTTCACCTGAATTGCTCAGCCATGTGCTGGTATCGAAGTATGCCGATCATTTGCCGCTGTACCGTCAGCGCCTGATCTATCAGCGGGCGGGTATTGATTTATCCAGATCCACTTTATCTGACTGGATTGGTCGCTGCGGTGTGGAACTGGAACCTCTGGCTAATGCCTTAAAACAGGTGGTGCTGCAACAGCGGGTGATCCATGCCGATGAAACGCCGGTCACCATCATGCGGATGGGTGAGAATGAGAAAAAACCGAAGAAAGGTTATGTCTGGGCCTATGCCACCACACAGTACAATCCAGTTCAAGCGGTGATCTATGACTTTCAGGATAGTCGTTCAGGTCAGCATGCTGAAGAGTTCCTGAAAGGCTGGCAGGGTCATCTGGTCTGTGATGATTACAGTGGTTATAAAGCACGCTTTAAATCAGACCAGGTCATTGAGGTGGGCTGCATGGCCCATGCACGTCGTAAATTCCATGAACTGCATGTGACCGGGAAAAGTCAGGTCGCTGAACAGGCATTAGTGCTGATTCAGAAACTGTATGCCATAGAAGCAGAACTCAGGAAAAAGACGGATGGTACAGCGGAAGACCGCCGCGAATACCGACAACAGCATAGCCAACCGGTGATGCAACAACTATATGAATGGCTCAACCAACATCATCTGACGGTGCCATCGAGTTCTCCCACCGCCAAGGCCATCAATTACACTCTGAAGCGTTGGCCAGCTTTAAGCCGCTATTTGGATGATGGCAATCTACCGATTTGCAATAACTGGATTGAAGTGCGACACGAAGTCGCTTAATGAAGTTGTTCCCCCTGCGGGAACCACCCGTGTCACCGGGTGAATCTAGAAGGCTGAATAAAGAGCGCCTTCGACAATGTAACGAGGCACCGCAAGGTGCGGGGTATCAATCGTGAGAGGCGTACCCTTCTGGCAGCCATAGCCGGACAAGGGCTAGATAATCGGTATGGTGAACACATGTGAATCTGCGTAACGATCGTTAAGTTGAACGAGCGGAAATGGCTGATACGCTCGAACCAAAACGGTAATGGAGGTGGAAATTGCGTCTTTCGATTACGCATTCGTGACCCATACGCCTCCCGGTCGATAGCAGGCACCTAAGCCGATGTACTTCAGTAAGCGGAACGTGGAAATCCCGTATTACTCCCATTGGGAAAGCAGTTTGCAAAAACTGCCCATGGTGATGCGGGCGAAGGAACGAGGAAAAAGCGAATGCCAGTCTGTAATGGGTTGGATAGAGGTTGAAACATTACCCCACGCGAAAGCGGGCTGACGTCCTTATGGTCTCTCATCACAAGAGAGTGTGTAGGACCCTTTTAATGGAGGGAGAGCAAATGAATGCAGCAGTATCAGCGTGTGCACCTTCCAGCACATCGTGGGACAGCATCGATTGGATTGCTGTACAGCGTCATGTCAGAGGGCTGCAAGCGCGTATTGTGAAGGCGGTACAAGACGGCAGGCATAACAAGGCGAAAGCTTTGCAATGGCTGCTGACTCACTCGTTTAGTGGCAAAGCATTGGCCGTCAAACGAGTGTCTGAAAACAAAGGCAAAAACACGGCTGGGGTCGACAAGGTGACTTGGAATACACCCAAGGCCAAGACCGGTGCGATGATGTCGTTGAAGAGGCGAGGTTACACGCCCCTTCCGCTTCGGAGAGTCCTTATTCCGAAGAAAAATGGCAAGATGAGACCTCTCGGGATACCCACGATGAAATGCCGGGCCATGCAGGCGCTCCATCTGCTGGCTTTGGAACCCATCGCGGAGACCATCGCTGATCGGAACTCTTATGGGTTCAGACCGCAACGCTCAACCGCGGATGCTGCAGCACAGTGCTTTGGTGTGCTGTCAAGAAAAGTAAGTGCGGAGTGGGTGCTAGAGGGTGACATTCAAGGCTGTTTCGACAATATCAGCCATGACTGGATGATCGCCAACCTCCCAATGGACAAGGTGATTCTACGGAAATGGCTCAAAGCCGGTTACGTCTACCAAAGCAAGCTGTTTCCCAGTCTTTCCGGAACACCGCAAGGAGGTATTATCTCCCCGGTGCTGGCCAACATGACCTTGGACGGACTGGAAACGATGCTGGCGAAGAGGTTCTCTAACGCCAAATGGACAGGCAAAAAGCTGCAACTGGTACGGTATGCGGATGATTTCATCATCACGGGGTATTCTAAAGAGTGGCTCGAAAATGAAGTTCGTCCTGCCGTGGTTGAATTTCTGGCGCAGCGCGGTCTCGTGCTCTCTCAGGAAAAGACCAAAATCACGCACATAGGGAACGGGTTCGATTTTCTTGGCTGGAAC
This sequence comes from Acinetobacter sp. YH01022, assembly GCF_013420235.1. Taxonomy (NCBI): domain Bacteria; kingdom Pseudomonadati; phylum Pseudomonadota; class Gammaproteobacteria; order Moraxellales; family Moraxellaceae; genus Acinetobacter; species Acinetobacter sp. YH01022. Next base: position 3,255 of record NZ_VOYP01000045.1, read on the forward strand.
GTACGTAAGTACAACGGCAAGCTACTGATCAAGCCGTCAAAGGCAAACATCAGTGCTCATCTTGACAAGCTGCGAGCATTAATCAATGCAAACAAAGCGACACGACAGGCCACTTTGATCGGTTTGCTCAACCCGATTCTAAGGGGTTGGGCCAACTATCATAGTCATGTCGTTGCCAAGAAGGTTTTCAACCAGGTAGACAACGCAGTGTGGGAAATGCTCTGGCGATGGGCTGTACGTCGCCACCCTCGCAAGACACTCCGATGGGTCAAAGATCGGTATTTCAAAGTACAAGGAGCGCGTCGATGGGTGTTCTCATGTGATGAACAGTCCGCCGATGGTCTGAAGCGACAATACACATTAGTGTCTGCCTCGGACACGCCAATTGTGCGACATATCAAGATCAAGGCTGCTGCTAACCCTCATGACCCCGCATGGGATGAGTACTTCGAATCCCGATGGGGTAAAAGAATGCTGGTCTCCGCAAAGGGGCGAGCCAAGCTGTATCGGGTGTGGCTAAAACAAGGTGGTCGCTGCTGCGCCTGTCTTAAACCAGTCACCAAAGATACACCATGGCACAGCCGTCATATTGTGAAGCTAAGTCATGGTGGAACGGATGCAGTTGCTAATCTTGAGATTTACCATCTGTATTGTCCGAGGAGTGTTCAGTTTGCCAATGTCAACGATGTATAACCGGGTGCCGAATGGCGCCTTAGCAGAGGCTTGAGCCGTGTGCTGGGAAACTCGCATGCACGGTTCTTAGGGGGTTGGACGTAGGTAACTGCGTCTGACTACCCGACAATCAGATGCGCCCCTGGGCGTTGGGACGTAAGAACTGGCTGTTTGCTGGCTCGCTGCGCAGCGGCCAACGAGCTGCCAATATCATGACTTTAATCCAGTCAGCAAAGCTGAATGGACTGGATCCGTATGCCTATTTAAGTGATGTGCTGAAAAGGCTGCCGATGCATAAAGTGACCCAAATAGAAGAATTACTGCCACACCGCTGGAAATCCGACCAAAATTAAAAAATAGGCATGGGATTCAGCGGACGCTTACAGATAAAATAGCTAATCAGCTACTTATGAGCAGATCACTATCCTTTAACTTAAATATAGTTTATTATAATTTTTCATCTACATTCAGAATTTTTTTAAGCTATCTCAATAAACAACTTTTTACTTAATAACCATTCAGAGATGCAATTAATAACCCTATTTAAATCTTTTTTAGTTCCTTTAATACTACACTCCCAGACAATACATACCTTCCAGTTACTATTAAGTAAAAGTTCTATGTATTTAGAATCATTAACCTGATTCTTGAGTATTTTTGCTTGCCAAAATTCAGTCCGAGTACTTGGTAATTTAAAGAGATGACAGTTTTTATGACCATGCCAGAAACAACCGTTCACAAAAATGACTGCATTATATTTAGGTAAAACAATATCTGGTTTGCCAGGAAGATCTTTTACATGAAGACGAAAACGGAAGCCTCTTTTATGAAGCAAACTACGGATCAAGAGCTCTGGTTTTGTATTTTTGCTTTTTATACTCGCCATCATACGGCTACGCGTGGAGCTATCAACAATATCTGTCATTACTGCAACCTTTTAATAGGTATCAATTTTTACATGCTTGATTCAAGTAACATGACAACAGTATAAAAACCAGCTCAAACTTTATTGATTGTATAATCAGTCATCAAATTAAGCGAGTATTCATCATGGGGGGATGCTAAAGCTTCTATTTACAGCAAGAACGTTCATAGGCCTGATTTTCAGTGATCATCATAAGTGATAATCAAATTCTGAAGCTCATCTTCAGGAACTTTACAGAATTCCCTGATCCTTTCAGCTACGGTTTCCGGACTGGTAAACTCTTCATCTGCATAATTGCTATAATCAAAAAGTACTTCAGCCATACGAGGATAAAGGTTTAGGCCTTTCCGGACAGCTTCATAAGAGTCAAGCTCTGGATTACTTCTTAATTTCACCATGCTCATCACATGAGGTTTACTTAAGGGATGTTCTAAATATTCTTGTTTAACCTCAAATCTATCAATATATAATCCTGCCTCTTTCCAACTTTTCAATAAACACCCCCAACCTACAGGACATGCAACCGTATTAAAGTCATTTAAAAGACTTTCATCAGTAACATATCCAACTTTTTTTCTTCCTAGTTTTCGCCACGTTGTTATATCGAATCTTTTGGGGTCCAAGGTTTCCAAGAAGTCTGCCAATTCCAGCAATGCAATTCTATTCATTTTTAATACCTGATAAATATGTACATTTTAAAATAAAACTTGTGAAACCTTACACTCAATATATTAGATAAGGTTATTTTTTCCTAGCTTCCAATTAAAATGGGTGCCTTTTTATAGAAAGGTAATGATAGCATTTAATCCTAGACAACATTATCGACAGCCGGGCCCTCTAAATTCTTAAAATACTTCTGTTCAAAGGTTTCTAGACTTAACCAGCCACTTCCAGAATGTCTTCCGATAAGATTTGAATAAATCTTAATATATTCTCAGGAGGATCAGTTTTGATTCTAGAAAAAAATAAGGGAGCCGAAGCTCCCACTTTTACTCACGACTTTTCAACTTATCTTCAATCCATTGATGCACTTCCCACGCTGACCAACCGATACGTGATTCACTTAAACGTACAGGTCGAGGAAAAGTAGGATCGTAGTATTTTGATTTCTCATTGATCATTTCATAGATCTTAGCTCGACTAATACTCGTAAATTGGACGACTTCTTTAATATTAACAATTTGATTCATCTGGAAAGTCTGGCCTGTGAACGCATTCGACTAAGAGTACCCTCATTCAGTTGGGGGTATAAATGTGGGTATAATTAAAATTACATTTTTTTATTTTGTTTTATTTCAAATTTTTAATTTAAAAATATGACTCCCTCTTTCGCCAAATTCGAAAGAACTGCAATCCAAAGCAGTGATGAAAGGCTTAAACTATAATGGTTTAGGCCTTTTTTATCGTATACTATTCAGCAAAAATACCCAGCAGTTCTAAAACCATGAAAATAAACTGGGAAAAATCGTCAAGATTGAGGTTTTTATATTCTCTGCTTTTGAAACATTATTTATCTTCAAAATATTTCTGGCATCCCTGAAAAAATTCCTCGTTGAAATTCATGGACGGATCATCTTTATCATCATCACATTGATCTACAGATTTAAGATTGTCTTGTGCATAGCGATAGCCATAGTATTGCTCTGTCCCCTCCTCAAAGCCACCAAATTCCTGTTCCTTGTTGGACTGAAAATACAGCAATGCAGCAATGGCGATAAACATAAGTACCACGACAGTACTGATCATTTTGGTCCATTTTGTCATCTTATATATTTTCCTTGAGCCTATTGATAAACAATCCTCATCAGAGCACTTTGCCAGAAAAAAGTTACTTATCCCTACCGATGAAATGATAAGAACGAAATGCCTCATTCAAGACCCACAGAAAATCCTTTATTTTTGTTGTCTGATTGGATTTTCAGGCTGTTCGTCCGGATTTTTTTGCGGATTGGCTGTCCCGATATGCTGGTCGGGTTGGTCCGGTTGTGGGTTGGGTGGATTAGGGTGTTTCTGCTGATCTGGTTGTGAATTATCTTGTTCAGTCATGGTTATCTATCCTGTGCATTACCATTAATCAGTTGCGCTACATCAGCATTAATCTACGCCTTAAATTTAATCTTCCAACTCCAGCCATGTTTCAATTTCCATCATTGTAAATGTAATATCTCTAGATGATTGATCTGCAACAACCGCGATGAAATCAGCTTCACATTGATTACCAAAAGCCTGCAAAGTCCGATCTTTCATTAACATGTCACCTAAATGGCACAATTACTGCACGTTATTATTTCAAGCTCAGAAAGTAAAAAACCTGTTGAGATATGATCATATAAATGCAATATTTCCATGATAACAATCATATAACAGAGCCTTAAGTCGACCTGTAACAGCACATTAAACACATAGAAAAACTGCTATTCGGGAGTAGATATGAATACCAGCAATAATTATGTCAAACAAATTAAGAATGCTAAACGTGGTGGTTATACTCCAACGATTGCCAAGGATATGAATAAACATAAAATTCAAAAAGCCCTCCGACTGATCGAACAATGGCGCAAACTGGCCAGCGAACTTAACCCTCAAATGCAAATCGATATGGCTTTAACCCTGGAAGAATGTGCACAAGATCTGGACCAGATTTTAAGGAGTAAATAATCTTTTAAATTGAGAACCAATTATTCAATTGACGAGATGACCGGGAAAAATTGAACAGATCAAGACCAAGTCATCTCTTTCAACCGCTCATTTTTTGGCTTGCGTTTTCAACAAAATTCGCTATTATTCTCTGCACGTTGCCGGCATAGCTCAGTTGGTAGAGCAACTGACTTGTAATCAGTAGGTCCACAGTTCGAATCCGTGTGCCGGCACCATTTTATACTTAGCCTCGCTTTTTAGTGAGGCTTTGTTGTTTTTGCACTTAGCTTTTAAAAATTAAAAATTGCACCATGCTCAGGCATTCTTTGTTGCACTAATCTGTACATAATTGACCAACCCATCCTGATACAGCTGCTGACAAAGCTTTGCGGTCATGCGAATTTTAAAGGCATCCACACCTGTGCCCTGCTTTGGCGATTGCCGCAAATGTTGAAAGTAGTTTGCAAATCCGTATAAAACGGCTTTGGACAAATCACGAATTTCAATGTTGCTAAAATCATGCTGCTGCAAGGTCTGCTCTAATCCCGATGCGGTCATCAAATACTCCAGATTCACATCTGCAGCCTTGAGTAGCCACTTGTATTTCTGCTTTTGTAATGCATTTAAATTCAACCATTGCCCGGACAAGATTAAATAATGAAAACCCAGTCGTCCTTTTGAATTTAAAACACTGTCCACTGAATCGAGAAATGAATTTAAATTGGAATGGTAAGCAGCATCAATGCACAGCACCACATCAAAGCGCTGTTGAAAAGGAATCTGTTTGAAATTTAAAAAGGATTGCGGGTAAATGGCCGTAATGTGCGGAAAATGTTTTTGAATTTGCATGACACAACTGGCTTGCAGTTCCACGGCTTCAATATGCTTAACCCGATAGTGCTGTTGCCAGTACAGTAAACTTGCCCCCTGCCCGCAGCCTAGGTCCAGCAGTCGATCTTTGGCATTTAAAGATACAGCTTGCGCCAATTGATCTGCCAACTGACGGCAAGCTTCTGGATAGGATGACGTTGCATCATCCCAATAGCCCAGATTGCTCCAGGCGAGTACGGCATCATCTCCTAACTGTTTCGCATTGATTGCGTATTTATGTTGAGGAAGTTTCTGCCGAATCGCTTGAAGCCATTTCATATCTTAGTAGCCGAGTTGTGGAGCAACCTCAACTTTAGGTTTTAATCCGGCAAACGGCAATGGTGCACCTAAAATCTCTGCAATATGCATGGCTGAAGTTACGGCAGATTCCAGTACAGGCAATCCATCACAAGACCATGAACCGCAATAGAACACTTTGCGGTTTAAATCATGATGACGGGCTTGCAGTTCTTTATTTAAAGCTACTGTTTGTGAATCTACTACAGCACGGGTTAAGCTCACTGAGGAGATGATTTTTTTCGGATCAATCTCTGTCACCGGCTGCCAGGTTTGGAATACTGGCGATTTACCGACCAAGGTTGGCTCAACCGAATTCAGCCAGACGGTAAATTGCTGACGGGTAAATTTACGGTCCATCATGTAGCTGAGTACGGCCCAATCTTTGCGTTTTGGTGGCATTACCGATTGATCGGTATGAATCACCAGCTGGCCCTGCTCAAATTTAAATTTCTTTAACAGCGCAATATCATCAGCGAATTGTTGGTTATCCAGGAATGTTTCAATTTTATTGGTCGGTGTGGCGACAATCACACGATCAAACAGCTGCTGTTCGCCTTGCTCATTTTCAATCAATACCCTTTCTTGTTGCTGTTGAATATGGGTAATGGCAGAACCGCCACGAATTTCAATGCCTTCAATCAGCTTGTCGACCAGGGCTGGTGTACCGCCCTGCAGACGCAGCAAGGCATCGCCATCGGTCAATTGACGCAAGAAAACCAGCAAGGGTTTGGCAGGCCATTCGCCAATGGTTTTCGGGTTACAAGTACAAATGGTATACAGCACCGGCATTACGGCACCATGCCAGAACACTTCTTCGATATCATTATGATTAATGAATTCAGCCAAGGTGATGTCCTGGTGCTTCGATCTGAAGAATTTCGCAATCGCCGTCTTCAACTGCAGCATGCCTTTCACCATGCGCCAGCCATATTGCTGAATGCCTTTACGGTTATTAATAATCGGAAAATTACCAATACGGCTGCGTGAGGTGGTCAGCCAGGTTTCGGTGCGATCTTCAAATAACCAGCTGCATGCCATATAGGTACGTACAGGAAAGGTCTGGATACCCAGATAGGCCGCCAGACTGAGGGTGTTTTTCCACAAATGCGGGTTCATGACACGCAGGGGGGCATCAATCAGGCCGCCCTCGAATTCAATGCTATGGCTATCCATACCACGACCTGCCAAGGCTTCAAAAATAGTAACGCTATGTCCTGCATCTTTAAGAATTCTTGCGGTAGCTAGCCCAGCCATGCCACTGCCAATAACTGCAATATCCAAAATTATTATCCGTCAGTTACACATAAGATTATTGAAATTATGAACCAAGCCAGCTTAAAAGGCGGTATTAAAATATTCCAGAATGTATGTTTTTAACAAAACTCATCATGATGCACATAAAGTCAAAAATTACATTTATTTATATAGAAAAAACCTTGAAATAAATTTAATAAATTATTTTATTTTTAAAGCATAAAAAACAAAAAACCTTTAAAAAAAGTAATATATATTAACCATTTTTTTAACTAACGTTTTACAAAACCCTTCAATATTATTATGATAGAAAAAGTTAAAACCTGATAACTCCATCACGTTTTCATCAGCCACAACTATACAAATATACCGACAACAAAAAATTCAGTTCGCAAAAAAGCCCCTCAATTTTTAGGGGCTGTTTCTTTTTGAATCAATCCAGTGAATACCGACTTAATCTGTAACCGGAATTTCACCAAACTTACCACTATTAAAATCATTAAATGCTTGAATAATTTCATCTTTGCTATTCATCACAAAGGGTCCATAGCCTTGAATTGGCTCATTGAGCGGTTGGCCAGTCAGTAGCAGGAATTTGCTGTCTTGCAGTGCCTCAAGTCGAATATCAATTTCGCCATCTTGAGCAAACATCACAATCGAGCTGTCCTGTACCTGCTGCGTTCCATTCAGCTGCATTTCACCCGACAGCAACACCAGCAGCACATTATGATCGACAGGTACATGCAGATGCTGAATCTGCTCGGCTTTTAATTCACCATCCCAGACATTGACCGGACTATGGGTTGAAGCAGGACCTGTATGCCCGGCATAGTTTCCGGCGATCACCCGGATATACCCTGCATTCTGTTCAAACTTAATGACTGGAATGTCTTTTGCTGTAATGGCCTGATATTTCGGTGCGGTCATTTTGTCTGCTGCAGGCAGGTTGACCCAAAGCTGCACCATTTCAAACAGGCCACCCTTTTGGGCAAATTCGGCTGAATGAAATTCTTCATGTACCAGACCTGCTCCTGCCGTCATCCATTGCACATCACCGCTTTGAATGGTTCCACCACCACCTGCCGAGTCTTTATGTGTCACTTCACCCTGATAGGCGATGGTCACGGTTTCAAAGCCGCGATGTGGATGTGAGCCGACCCCATGCTGCTGCGTCGTTGGGCTAAAATGGTAGGGTGCTGCATAATCCAAAAGTAAAAATGGACTGATTGCCTGCCCTAGGCGATCATAGGAAAACAGGTTTTTTACTGGAAAACCGTCACCCACCCAATGCATGTTCTGGTTGCGGTAAACGCCAATTATTTTTTTCATTTCAAACTCCTATCTCTAGGAAACAATATGCACTTATCTTAGATTTTTTAAAGATTCCAGCCTAGCCACAGCGCAATATACAGCGTCGCAAGAATGGAATAATGGATTTTTCCCCTCAAATTTAATACAAAAAATTATTTCATTCAGATCAATATCATCATTGTCATATAGTCAGAATGATCTATCTTGCTCTTTTACCCAGAACCTGCATAAAAAAATCCAGAATCGAAGTCCTGGATTTTTTTAAGAGAGTATTTTAACTTAAGATTAGATTTTACCGATCAGGTCGATTGAGGGTGCAAGGGTTGCATCGCCTTCTTTCCATTTTGCCGGGCAAACTTCACCGGGGTGAGCATGGACATATTGTGCAGCTTTCACTTTACGTAAAAGTTCTTGCGCATCACGGCCAATACCGCCAGCGTTGATTTCGATAATCTGGATTTTACCTTCCGGATCAATGACGAAAGTCCCACGGTCTGCCAGACCTTCAGCTTCAATTAACACTTCGAAGTTTTTCGCCAAGGTCCAAGTTGGGTCACCCAGCATGGTGTACTGGATTTTCTTGATTTCCTCAGAAGAATCGTGCCAAGCTTTGTGAGTGAAATGGGTATCTGTCGATACTGAATAAATTTCTACGCCCATTTTCTGGAATTCAGCATAGTTATCTGCCAAATCACCGAGTTCTGTTGGACAAACAAAAGTGAAGTCTGCAGGGTAAAAGAATACCACTGACCATTTTCCGATCATGTCCTGTTCAGACACCTCAATGAATTCACCATTTTTATATGCTGTTGCGTTGAATGGCTTCACTTCAGTATTAATTAAACTCATGAGATACTCCTCTAGCTCGTTTCCGGGATTGCTTATCTGGTGAAGCTAGAATACGAAAGATTTTAAAATAGGTAAAACCGTACTTTTTTATAAAAATTATCGGATTTTTAGATTTAAAATTTCTATCTGATTTTTACAGTTGATTGGTTTAGACAATAAAAAAACCCTTTGCTGTTACAAAGGGTTTGGATGACGACTTGCCTTTTTAATTTTATTAAAATGGTAAATCATCATCTAGATCTGCCGGTGCAGCTGCTGCTGGTGCAGGCTGTTGTTTTGGTGCAAAACCACCCGGGTTGTTGTTGCCATAACTATTACCTTGATTGTTCTGGTTGTTGTTATAACCACCCTGATTACCATAACCGCCTTGGTTGTTATTATTGTTGTTATAGCCGCCTTGATTATTGTTGAAACGTGGCTGGTTATAACCCGAGTTATCACCACTCGCAGCTTGTTCACCTTGCTGACGGTTACTGTCCAGCATTTGCATCTGTTCACCACGAATTTCTGTGGTGTAGCGTTCCTGACCGCTTTGGTCTGTCCACTGACGCGTACGCAATGAACCTTCAATATAAACTTTTGAACCCTTACGTAGATATTGCTGTGCAATTTCACCTAAGCGGTTATGCAACACAATACGATGCCATTCAGTTTGCTCTTTACGCTCACCCGTATTTTTATCAGTCCACGAATCGCTGGTTGCAATTGAAAACTGAGTCAGAGAACCACCATTTGGAAAAGTTTTGGTTTCAGGATCTTTACCTAAAGTTCCAACTAAAATAACTTTATTAACACCACGCATCAGACGTACACTTCCTATTCATTTCTATATTTTACTTTATAAGAGTTATGCTTAAATGGCTACCTCTTTACCCAACAACTGCGTTAAATCTTGTCGCGCAGCTTCATCTATCAGCTGTTTATCAATTTTAACATAAGCAAATTGCTGGTCGGACATCACCACAACCTCTTCAATACCACGAATTGCCAAAAGTTGAGAAGTCCACTCATCCGTTTGTTTTGTCTCGGGCAAGGCCAATACCAATGAAGAAAGATAACGCGGCTGGGCCAAACCAAAGCTGATCAATAACCAGACCACCGCGATCCCCGCCAAAATGCTCCAGCCCAATGAGGTATTATTGAGTAACAAGAGTTGACCGCCAATCATGCCACCAAAAAATGCCCCTAAAAACTGGCTGCTGGAATTTACGCCCATGGCTGTCGCTTTGGACTGGATTGGTGCAGATTTGGATAACCATGAAGGCAATAAGGCTTCCATGACGTTAAAGGCAATAAAGAATAACCCCAAACCTGCCAATAAAACATATTTGGATTCATAACCAAAAATCAGTACCAGCAAGCCCAATACGATTCCGCCAATTGCCGTCAGAAAAATGCCGCGCATTTTGCGATATTTTTCCGCCAAAATAATGCTCGGAAAGGCAAAAAACAGGCTAATAATGAGTAGTGGCAAATACACCAGACCATGACTGGATAAGGGAATACCAGCAAACTGAATCAGTTGCGATGGCATATAGACAAACATTGCAGTCAGCAACAGGTGCAAGGCAAAAATTGAAACATGCAGACGGTTTAAATCGCCCATTTTCAATACCTGTTTCAACTGTGCAGCATAACCTTGCTGGTAATTTTTATGATGACGGGTCACTTTAGGAACAAAGAGCAGCATCGATATGGCAGCCAAACCCATAACGGTCGTCACCCAAAACAGGCCAGAAATTCCTACCAGGCTGGTCAGCCAAGGCCCCAGACTGAAGGCCACCATAAAGGATACACCAATACTCATGCCCATGACTGCCATGGCCTTGCTACGTTGTTCTTCGCGGGTCACATCGGCCAAAAGTGCCATCACCACCGCAGAAACTGCACCACCACCAGCAATGGCACGGCCAATGATCACGCCATAAATGCTCTCGGACATCGCTGCGACTGCACCGCCTAGTGCAAACAACAATAAACCGATAATCACCAAAGGCTTACGGCTAAAACGGTCGGCCAGCAAGCTAAATGGAATCTGTAAAATGGCCTGGGTTAAACCATAGACCCCAACAGCTAAACCAATCAGTGCAGGGGTTGCCCCTTGATATGACTGCCCTGCCACCGAAAACACAGGAATAATCATGAACAAGCCCAACATACGCAGTGCAAAAATACTGCTTAAGGCAAAGGTTGAACGGCGTTCTAAAGCATTCATCATATCAATTAGCTTGGGTCTATAAAATTCATTTCGATGGATTATCCTACAACATTCATATTATAAATGCTGATTTTTCAGGAATGAACCACCATAAAAAAGGACGCATTTTCATGCGTCCCTATTGTACTCGGTTTTCTTAAAAAACCATTAACCGATTCGTTCTTGACGTTTGCTATATTGAATGGAAGCAATCACTGCCCAAACAATAAATGCCACACCGATTAAACCGGTGACCACTTCCGGTACATGCACACCGGTACCACTGGCCAGCATAATGAAGGCTAAAGCGCCAATAGCATAATGTGCGCCGTGTTCAAGATAGATATAAGCATCCAAGGTACCTTTTTCCACCAGATAAATGGTCATCGAACGCACAAACATGGCACCAATCGCCAGACCGAGCATGATGATCACCACATCTGAAGTAATGGCAAAAGCACCGATTACACCATCAAAACTGAATGATGCATCCAGCACTTCCAGATAAATAAAACCACCTAAACCGGCTTTAATAACGCCTGTAGATGCACCACTGGCATCATGTGCCACTGCATTGCCATCTTCATCAATTTCAGGTTCACCGCCTAACAAGTGGCTTAATACTTGAACCCCAATGTAAATCACAATTCCCCAAATCCCGGCCATGGTCACCACTAAACGTGTGGCCTCTTCTACATTGGCTGCCATGATCAGCAAGCCAATTAAAGCCAGGAAGACGGACATTGCCGGTACATTAGCCAGATTGGATAAACGCGCTTCCAGCCATCTGAACCAGTGGGTATCTTTTTCGCTATCCAGGAAGAAATTCAGGAACACCAGTAACAGGAATGAGCCACCAAAGGCTGCAATTTCCGCATGATGGGCCATCAGCTTTTCGGAATAACTGATCGGATCATTCAGGGCCATTTTCACGACTTCGAGCATGCCCATGTCAGCAGTTACGGCAACAATGACGATCGGGAACACCAGACGCATACCAAATACGGCAATGATGATACCAACCGTCAAGAAAATCATTTTCCAGAAATGATCCCAGCCTCTGAGCACAGAGGCATTCACCACCGCATTATCGAAAGAAAGAGACACTTCCATAACAGCCAAAATAGCCGTAATGGTCAGTGCCGTGAACATGGTCTTTACCCCTGCTTCCGGGCCATGTGTAAATCCCCAGTATGCAGATATAGCCAGACACACGATGGTAAAAATAATGGAGAAACCAAAATGTTTCATTATGATAAATCGACCTATAGACAAATAATTTATATCAAGTGCATTGGGCAGAACCTAAAAGAGAGCACTTGAAATTTGATCGCTTCAATTATGACGGCTTTTTTTACTTTAATCCAAAGTTCTTGGTATGATTTTTTTTTTGAGTACAAATACACTATTTTTTCTACTGCATATCTTGAGCTGAAAACTCTTGTTATAGTCCCGCCTTCTGTAAATTCTTCTTTTAACATCGACAGGATGATGACATGAGCTTTTCTCAAGATGTATGGCAACGCAACTTGGCTTTATACGAAAAAACTTTAGCCCTGCCATTTAACCAAGAACTTTCACAAGGGACTTTGAGCAAAGATATTTTTAGTCATTATGTGATTCAGGATGCGCATTATTTACTGGCTTATGGCCGTGCACTGGCGGTCTGTGCTGCAAAAGCATTTACAGCGGAAGATGTCATGCAGTTTTCAGATGCCGCCAAGATTGCCATTGTGGTAGAACGCAGCCTGCATGCTGACTTTATGCAGGAATTTGACATTAGCCAAGAAGAATTTAGAACCACGCCACTGACTCTGGCTTGTCATCATTACACTTCATTTTTAACCGCCACAGCCTGGTCAGAAAGCTATCCGGTGGTGCTGGCTTCTTTACTGCCCTGTTTCTGGATTTATGCCGAAGTGGGCAAAGCAATTGTTCAGCACTCCATTCCCAATAATCCTTATCAGGCCTGGATTGATACCTATGCCGGTGAAGAGTTTAATCAGGCAGTTCGTAACGTAATTGCGACGGTTGATAGCGTAGCTGCTCGTTGTGATGCAGATACTTTAGAGAAAATGCATCATGCTTATACTACAGCTGCCAAACTGGAATGGCTGTTCTGGGATAGTGCTTATGATCAACGTCAGTGGTTAGGTGTGGATGAATAGACTTCTGTTATAAGTCATTTTTCAATCACTACAAGTTTCTCATAAAACCAAAATAGAAAATAAATTTAGCAAGTATTGGATTCATGAGTGTGGCATGGATGCCACACGTTTCCCATCACGACCAGGATGTCGTGTATGGGAAACAAAAGGTTTTTGTCTACTTTTGACCTCTCAAAAGTAGAGGTAATGCCTACGCAAAGGCATAAAAATTGAATCAGTTAAATGAGGCAGTGCTGATTTTTAAAAATCTAATATTGAATGTTTTGTGATTTTCACAAGTTATCTAATTACTAGTCATAAAAATGCATTGTTTGTTTTTTAATGCTGAAACATCTGTCAGCCATAAATCAGCCCTACCACAGCCACAATCCAGCAAAGGGTTGCTATGCTTAAACAGGACCACATCAACATTTTGCTTGCCAGCATATAAACCATCAGCAGATAAAGGGAATTAAAGACCATAAACCCAATAATGCCATTTTACGCAAAGCTTCTGCACCCTACTGTTGCGACACAATCACATGGGCAATCAGGGCAAAAGTCGGAAAGAATGGCACTAAACCGGCGATATAAAACGCTTTACTCTTGGACAGAAGGAAAACAATAAGTACAACCGCTGCCCTAAAATACATTTCAAAAATAAAGCCAGCATCCTGACTCATCCGAACTGATCAATTGATTAAGCCGCATAGTCTAAGCTGCAAAATATCGTTTACTTAAACTAAGTTCAGCACCATCAAAGCCAGCAGTGCAGGCAATGCCTGAATATAAATAATTTTTTTACTTGCGGTAATACCGCCATAAATCCCAGCAACCAGCACACAAGCCAAAAAGAAATTTGCCAGTGCAGGTGCATAGCTTGCAGGCGCAAGTAGCGACCAGATCAGGCCTGCGGCTAAAAAACCATTATACAGACCCTGATTTTGTGCCAGCACCTTGGTGAGTTTTGCCTTTTCTGCAGTATTGCCAAAGGCTTTCATACCCAGAGGTTTATCCCACAAAAACATTTCCAAAATTAAAATATAAAGATGCAACACCGCAATCAGGGCGATCAGAACTTTTGTAATAATCATGAGATTTCCGTTTTTTATTTTTCAGACGATATTTTGCATTTTAACGGTGAATCGGTTGAAATACTGAATTTCAATATCTAAATCTATGACTTGCAGGTACAGAGAAAGACCATTTCCATGCATTGAGTTTCAATCATTGACCAGTCCGACACAAAATGTCGTTTAAATTCTTTTTAATACAGCTTGAACATTTTTCATGCGCTATCATATATAGGTTTTTGATGAATTTTCTAGGATCATTGCATGAGCCAAAGTCACATCCGTATTCGAGGTGCACGTACCCATAACCTGAAAAATGTGTCTCTCGATATTCCACGCGACAAGTTTGTGGTGATTACGGGACTTTCGGGTTCAGGTAAGTCATCCCTCGCCTTCGATACCTTATATGCTGAAGGTCAACGCCGTTATGTGGAATCACTGTCTGCTTATGCACGCCAGTTCCTTTCGCAAATGGAAAAACCGGAAGTCGACTCGATTGAAGGTTTAAGTCCGGCCATTGCCATCGAGCAGAAATCGACCAGCCATAACCCGCGTTCAACTGTGGGAACAATCACGGAAATTTACGACTATTTACGTCTGCTATATGCCCGTGTCGGCACACCCTATTGCCCTGAACATGACTTGCCGATGGTGGCACAAACCGTATCAGAAATGGTCGATGCGGTAAAAAGTCTGGAAGAAGGTACAGCCTTGATGCTGCTGGCCCCTGTGGTGCGTGAGCGTAAAGGTGAATACAGCAACCTGTTTGAACAGCTGCAAAGTCAGGGCTTTGTCCGTGCGCGTGTGGATGGTGAAATTGTTGAAATTGATACTCCACCAGAACTGGACAAAAAGAAAAAGCACACCATTGAAGTGGTGGTTGACCGTTTTAAAGTACGTGATGACTTGGGTAACCGGATTGCCGAATCCTTTGAAACTGCGCTGCGCCTGGGCGGTGATATTGCCATTTTGGCCTGGATGAAAGGCGAGCAACCTGAACGGGTATTCTCTGCCAAGCACTCCTGTCCGGAATGTGACCGTGCGGTTGCCGAACTGGAACCACGCCTGTTCTCCTTCAATAATCCCTTTGGGGCATGCCCGGTCTGTGATGGTTTAGGTACGCGTAGCCATTTCAGTGCAGAAAAGCTGATTCCCAATACTGAAATTTCGATTAGCCAGGGTGCGATTCGTGGCTGGGACAGACAGCGTCCTTATTACTACAGCATGATTGAAAAAGTCGCCGCCCATTTTGGCTTTTCTTTAGATACGCCGTGGAATGAACTCGATGCCGATACCAAGAAAAAATTCCTTTACGGTACCGGTAAGGAGAAAGTCGATTTAAGTTATATCGATGAACGCGGTCGTAAACATAACCGGGTGCAACCTTTTGAAGGTATTTTGCCACATCTGGAACGTCGTTACCGTGAAACGGAATCGAACTATGTACGTGATGATTTGGCTCAATATCTTTCCAATGCAGCCTGTGATGCCTGTGGTGGTTCACGTCTGAATGAAATCTCGCGTAACGTTCGTGTCAAAGACAAAACCATCGCGCAGATTACCAAAATGTCGATTGGCGATGCCGAAAGCTATTATCAAGATTTAAATCTTGAAGGTGCCAAAGGCGAAATTGCCGACAAGATTTTCAAGGAAATCCGCGAACGTCTACATTTTCTGGTTTCAGTGGGTTTGAATTATCTCAGTCTGTCGCGCTCTGCCGAAACCCTATCGGGTGGTGAAGCACAGCGTATTCGTTTGGCATCGCAAATTGGTGCCGGCCTGATGGGCGTGATGTATGTGCTGGATGAACCATCCATCGGCTTGCATCAACGTGATAATGACCGTCTGCTGGAAACACTGGTTCGCCTGCGTGATCTTGGTAATACCGTCCTGGTGGTTGAGCATGATGAAGATGCGATTCGTGCAGCCGACCATATTATTGATATTGGTCCGGGTGCTGGCGTGCATGGCGGTCATGTGATTGCCGAAGGAACCTATGAAGAATTGGCGGCCAATGAAAACTCGCTCACCGGTCAATATCTTTCAGGCAAGTTAAAAATTGAGGTTCCGAAAGTTCGAACTCAGCCACCAAAACCGGAAGAACAAATCAAGCTGATGGGTGCCGCCGGTCATAATTTGCAGAATGTTGATTTGACCATTCCTTTAGGCGTAATGACTTGTGTCACTGGTGTATCGGGTTCAGGTAAATCGACCTTGATTAACCGTACCCTGTTACCGCTTGCAGCTACCCAACTCAATGGTGCAACCACGTTAACCGCGGAAAAATTTGACTCGATTGATGGACTACAATTCCTTGATAAAGTCGTCGATATTGACCAAAGCCCGATTGGACGTACGCCACGCTCTAACCCTGCGACTTATACCGGTTTGTTCACGCCGATTCGCGAACTGTTTGCCCAAACGCCGGAAGCCAAAGCGCGTGGTTATGCTGCGGGTCGTTTCTCGTTTAACGTGAAAGGAGGTCGCTGTGAGGCCTGTGAAGGTGACGGCATGATCAAGGTGGCCATGCACTTCCTGCCGGATATGTATGTGCCGTGTGATGCCTGTCATGGCAAGCGTTATAACCGCGAAACCTTGGAAGTCGGCTATAAAGGTAAAAACATTTCTGATGTACTGGAAATGACGGTTGAAGATGCGATGCATTTCTTTGATGCCATTCCGGTGATTCACCGCCGTCTGGAGACCTTAAATCAGGTGGGTCTGGGTTATATCCGCTTGGGTCAGTCTGCTACTACCCTTTCAGGTGGTGAAGCGCAGCGTGTAAAACTGGCACGTGAATTGGCAAAACGGGATACCGGTAAAACCCTGTATGTGCTCGATGAGCCAACCACAGGTCTGCATTTCCACGATATTGCCAAGCTACTCGACATTCTGCATGAGCTACGCAACAAGGGAAATACCATTGTGGTGATTGAGCATAATCTGGATGTGATTAAAACCGCAGATTGGGTGATTGATCTAGGTCCTGAAGGCGGTGCTGGCGGCGGGATGATTATTGCAGAAGGTACACCTGAACAGGTGGTGAAATCTAAAGTTTCACATACAGCGAAGTTCTTGAAGCCTTTGCTTAAATAATTTCCTACTTTAGCTAAATGCATGATAAAACGGTGATTCATTCACCGTTTTTTATTTTTAAAATTTAATCTTATGAATTTACCTGAACCTAAAAACTTACCTTATAAAACATTACTTGCTGATATTGAAAAAGGATTAATCAAAATTCCACAATTTCAACGTGACTACGTATGGAGTATAGAAAGAGCGGCAAATTTAATTGATAGTATTCTAAAAGGTTACCCTATTGGTACTTTCATTACATGGAAAACTAAAGAAAGTTTACGAGTAGTTAAAAATTTAGGTAATGTAACCCTCCCTCCTGTACCCGAAGGTGATTTTGCAGAATATGTTCTAGATGGCCAGCAAAGACTAACTAGTTTATTCTGCGCACTAAAAGGTTTAACAATAATCCGTGGTTCAAAAACTGATGATTTTAGTAAAATTTTTATTAATTTAACAGCAAGTCCTGAAGAACAAATTGTTGTTACAGATATATCTAATTTTGAAGATAAAACCTATAAGTTGACAAAAACAACTAAACATGCGAAAAGACATTTTTGGTTAAACGATGTTTGCACATGCCACGGATTGTTACCGTCCCACTCAGCTTAGAACAGCGTGCACAACTAATTCTCCTGACCAAGC
>NZ_VOYP01000046.1:0-21092 GCF_013420235.1 Acinetobacter sp. YH01022
TTCGCAAGAGATGCGATGGATGTCTGATTATTTGTAGTCATAAATTTAAGTCCCCACTTGTTTCTAAGTGGGGACTAAATTAAGGCTTATAGGATGAATTCAGAAGGTGTGTTCAGCGGACGCTTACATTCTAACTAATAATTATTTCAAAAAATAAGAGCTGATAAATCAGCTCTTATTTTCAACTACTTATTTAATTAAGACAATTGAGCAGCACTAAAATCAACTCTTAAATCAGCTTGTTGATTTACCTTCCTCTTGATAGTTCACAACCTTGCCTTAGGTCTTTTGTGACAATTTCCAACTCTTTGCAGAGAGCAAAAAATCATAGTTTAATGCCATGAGGATGCTCTGCATATTAAAGTTATTGCGGTCTTCAGGTAACTGTAACAGAAGCGGTAAACGTGTTACGCCATTTTCACCATTAGCAAAGGCATAATGCCGTACTTTAGAGTCAATCACCGAAATTAAATTCTTCGCTTCCAGATAAACACTCTCTTGAGAGGCCTGTTTTTGAATAGCAATAATTCTAATATAGCAACGATCTCGAACCTCGATCAGATTCTGTTTTAATTCATTGATCTTCAATTCATGATTTTCAGATTTTTTAAACAGCCGCTTAAGAAAACTGCTATTTTCGGCATTTTGCATTTCGCGTTCTAACTGGCGTATGTGTTGCTGGATCTGGCGAGTTTGTTCCATCGCACTATTGAGCAGTTCCCTAATTTCCTGAGTGGGGGCTGAAACCGCTCGTAGCTGTTGCTGATACTGAAATTCATCGTGAAAGATCACAAAGATTTGCGCACGACGTTGTTCCAGTAATTTTAAATAAGCAATTAAGCGATATTTGAACAGACGTGCATGCTGATTAAACTGTAGCATCGGTTGCTGCGATAAAATTTCCAGTTGATGCAGAAACTCATTAATTAACCTTGAAATATTTAAATAGCAATATTCTAGTTCATCGGTATGTTGCACACTGTTTTTTAAGCCTTTTAGCAAAGGTTCGAGAATATTTAAGGATAAATCTTTTTCTAAGATTTCTAGATGCTCTTTCACCAGGTGATCGATGGAAAAACTTTGAATATTTAAAATTTCTTTTAAACTTGGGATGAGATTTTGCTGATTATATTCATGCAGGGATTCAATCAGTTCCACAATATGCGGATTCATTTTGCGCTGAATACCAATGATTCGGTTCATCAGTTGTTTAAAATTTGCAAAATAATCCGCTTGATCCAGCTGTTGCGGGTCAAGAACCAAACCACTGATATAGAATCGATCCTCTTTACCAAAGTTTTCTTCGGTTAAAAAACGGCGAATTGAATAGGCAGAAACTGAACTGTCGTAGGTGCTGCTTAGGACAAAATAATATTGAAAGGTTTTGATAATTTCAAAGTCGCGAACGCGTTGTTGCTGAATAAAATAATCCTGAAAAATTGCCAGTTCCTGTTCTGCATATTCACTCGGCAAAATATGGGCAAACCAGCTTCCCAGAATTTCACTTTTCATAAAAATTTCAAAGATAAAAGTTCGGACCTGCTCAATATCCAAATGCCGGTGATTTTCAGAAACAGTAAAATCTAAGTCCCGAATAATCAGGGCAGCGTCATACAGAAAGGCTTTTTTGATCAGTTGCTGTGCCTGAATGTCTGCTGAATGTTCCAGATCAATCTGGTTAATTTCACGCACAATACTTTCTAGGTAATCGGCAATCTGAAAGTCGGTTTGATAGCCTTGCAGATAGCTGAATGTACTCTTTATTCTGTGCGCGAGTTGCAGTAATTCGGAGTTTTGCGTGTCAAGCTGAAGATTTTTTAGGCTAGTATGACCTTTAAACTCAAAGGTCTGGTTCAGGTAATTCCATGCGATATTCTTGGCTTTCAGGTACTGGTCTTCTATTTTCTGATGCAATGCCTGCGGCGTCGTCGATAGGATGGACTGTATTTGTTGTTGCCAATGCTTATCGAGAATAGGATCAATTTGTTTTAACTTTACCCGCAGCTGATAAGGAATATATGTTTGCATGGAAATCCAAAAACCTTGTAATAAGTTCAAACTTTTAGGGGAAATAAGTCGTGTGATTTATATCACAAATATAAGTCTTAACTGGGAATATAGCATAAAAAAAATCGATATCGGCGGTGTTCATTGCTGGTTAAATGATCTGAACCTGTGCTAAGCGTAAAAATGCAGGAACCCCGCGACTCCAAGTAATCTGGTACCCTGCATGTTCAGGCCATTTTCCTGGAATCATCAGTTCAGGCAGAAACAGCGATGAATGCCCAAAGCATACTTCGCAAGCATTGACTCCCTTCTGTACTATAGTGGCAGTGCATTCGTTGAACGCTCGGTAAAAAAATAGGGCCGGAAAAATTGACGGCCATTTCAGGGTGATTTGACTCACGTCGATGTTATTGAAATAAACCGTGTTTTTTCATTATTTTGTGATATAAGTATCATAAATAATGACTTGGAATTGCCCTATTGAGACAGGTTTTACTGGCGCCTCGTTTAAATCTGCGCAGCTTAATATTACTTTTAACAGTTTTAAGCGTGACCTGTCTGTTCGTCTTTGCTTTATTTTTTGTTAACTATACAGTGAAAGAGCGCCTGATCGATAACTCTCTGGCCTTGAATGCTGAATATTCCTCTAGGATTGCTGCCCATACCAACTATCAGTTTGAAGAAATCTTAAAAAATTTACGCTTTAGCGCCAAGCTGCTCGGTCAAGATTTTGCTAGTGCCAGCCTGCGAAATAGTGAAACGGCACGCCTGAAAAGCCAGTCCGGACATTTCAACAGTGTTTTTCTGGTTGACCGGGAAGGGCATATCATTTCATTTTTCCCGACCAGCTTAAAGATTGATTCTAAACAGATCCATAAAACCCTTGGCATCACCGAGTCGCTCAAACGCAAGCAAACTTATATTTCTTCTCCATACTGGTCATCAACCAAAAGACTGATCGTGATTATTTCTGAACCAGTCTTCGATACCCAGGGGCAATACTTGGGCTTTATCGCCGGTACGATTTATCTGCAAAGCAAGAATCTGGTCAGTGAAATGCTGGCCTCCAAATATGGTTACAAGAAAAATTATACCTATGTTATGGATGACCAAAAACGCATCATTTTTCATGCCGATACTCGGAAAATTGGCCAGAAAGTCCAGGTCAGTGATGGCTTAACCCCGATGCTTCAGCAACAAGATGGCGCTTTTCGTCTGATGAACGGCCAAGGCATAGAGAGTCTGATCGGTTTTTCACATATTCCCAGTGTGAACTGGATTGTAGTATCGCAGCAGCCGATTGACGAGCTGTTTGCTCAAGCTAACAGTATCATTATCAACGTATCCATCGGGATTACCCTGTTCTATTTCTTCATTTTCTTTGTGGTCTGGCGTTTATCGGGTTTGATTGCACTACCTTTAAACCATTTGGCGAAAATGGCCAGTATGCTCAATCAGCCGGAGATTCAGGAAAAAATTAACAGAATTGACCCTGTATATTTTGAGGTTGATCAGTTCAAAAATTCCCTGATGCTAAGTTCTCAGAATTTTAATGAAAAAATTGATGAGCTGAATCAGTCGGTGAATACCGATCCGTTGACCGGTTTATATAATCGCCGTGGGATGAAGCTGTTTCTTGAAGAATTTGTGCGTGTGCGTACCGAATTTGCGGTGTTGGCAGTGGATATCGATTTTTTTAAAAAGGTAAATGACAGCTATGGCCATGACAAAGGCGATATTGTCTTACAAAGACTGGCCAGACTGATGAAATATCATTTTCGTGACAATGACATCTGCTGCCGTTCAGGGGGAGAGGAGTTTATTATTTTAATGGCTGCTTCAGACCCGATCACCGTTTTTCAGGCGGCAGAACGACTACGAAAGGCAGTTGAAATCACGGAAATCGAGGAAATTGGCATCGTCACCATTTCAATTGGTATTGCTTATTGGCCGCATAGTTCTGAGGATGTGGAAGAGGTACTGAAAATGGCAGATCAGCAGCTGTATCAGGCCAAGCGTGAGGGACGTAACTGCACGCGTTCAGGTATCTAACTGATGCAAACATGACGGAGAGAGTTGAGGTATTTGATATAAAGATTAGCTGTAGGCAGCTCTCATGCAAGGTATTCACGTATTATTTACACCGGCCTAATGTTATAATAAACATGTGAATTTTCAGACAATACAAAATTTTAAACAGCGCTATGACATAAGGCCATTTTCGAACTTTATTGGGGAACTTTATGCCTAAATCATCTCGTGACTTATTTTCACCGGATGTATTCGACCTTAAGTCGTTTATTTCTCCTTATATGATGATCATTCCTCCGACGATTTTTGCCTTGCTGATCTGGTGGACCAATCAAAGTTTTGGTTTCGTCTTTACCCATACCATCGCGGAACTGATTTCCATCATTATCGCGCTTACAGCACTGATAGTGACTGTAGTATCGCGGCATTTTACTAAAAATTATTTTGTAGTTTTCATTGCGATTGCCATTGGCTGGTGTGGATTTATTGATCTGTTCCATACTTTGCTTTACAAAGGCATGCAGATTCTTCCTGTGGACAGTGCCAATCAGGCCACACAATTATGGATTGGCGCCCGCCTGTTGCAGGCTTTGACCATGCTCGTCGCACCATTCATGCTGACACGCGCGATCAAGCCTATCCCGCTGAATCTGTTTTTTGGTCTGCTCAGTGCCGGGATTGTGACTGCAGTCATGCTGGGTTTCTTCCCCACCGCCTTTGTTGATGGGCAAGGCCTGACCCCTTTTAAAATTTACAGTGAATATCTGATTATTGCGGTGCTGGCACTGGCGCTGATACTGGTCTGGCAGCGCCGCGAATATTTATCGCCGCAACTGACATTTGGGGTCAGTCTTTCCATGCTGACCATGATGGCCTCTGAATTTACCTTTACCCAATATGTGTCCGTATATGCCGATGCCAATCTGCTGGGGCATATCCTGAAAGTTTATTCCTACTGGTTCATTTATATGGCACTGGTCGAGTCGACCATCAAAGAACCTTTTAGTATGCTGTCCAAGGCGGCCAGCACCTATGACACCATTCCGGATCCGACCTATATTGTCAGTTCCGACCAAAGCATTCAGCAGGTCAATTTGGCGGCAGCCCGGCTACACGGTATTGCTGCGGCACAATTGACCGGATCTTCCGTGCATGAACTGGTGCATGATCCTCGTGTAAAGGCCGAGGATTGTCCGGTCTGTTCCAGGCTGCAGCAGGCACCGCAAGAGTTTTTAATCCAGTTGACCTTGCCGGACCGCAAAACGGTTGAGTGTCATGTCGCCCCCTTTGCAGAACGCCTGGGCAAAAAACCGGTCTGGGTTATGGTGGTGCATGATATTACAGACCGCCAGCTTTTACTGCAGGATCTGCAGGAAAGGGTTAAAGAAGTACGTTGTCTGAACCAGATCAACCAGCTCTGCAACCACACGCATACGGGCATGACTGAACTGTTGCAGAAAGCCATGGAAATCATCCCTTCCGGCTTTTCCTCTCCGGAAAGGATTCATCTGAGGATTGACAGTGACTGGGGTATTTTTGGCACTGAACCTCCTGCCGAAACGCCCTATCTGCAGTCGGCCTTTGCCAATGACACCCAGAAATTCGGAAACTTAACAATTTGGTATGCTCAGGCACCGGATACGCCCGCTTTTCTGGATGAAGAGCAGAGTCTAATCGATCACATCACCAGCCAGATTACCAATGTTTATATCCGGTTACAGTCCCAGGGGCGGGTAGCACGTTTAACCTATCTGTACCAGCTGCTTAGTGAAACCAACCGGGTGATTGCGCATAGTCAGAACCAGCAGCAGTTGCTGACTGAGTTGCAGCAGGTACTGCTGAAGCTGGGTAGTTTTGCCAAAATTCTGATTGCGCTGAAGGTTGACGATCAGGCGGACAGTCCACTGGTGATTCAGTTCCATCATAATATTAGCGCTAATATTTTGCCCACTTTGCAGACTGCCTTGCAGCAGGATCAGAATACTCCGTTGAATCAGTTGAAAAATACCAGCCCTGATGTGGATGTTTATAGCTATACATTGGTCAATGATCCTGATAAGGGTGTTTCTCCGGAATACCGGACCTGGAGACAATATTTAAAACAGGAGCAGATCCATCAAGCGGCATTAACGCCGTTGCTGTTACAAGGCCATTTCTGGGGACTGGTTGGGCTGTACACCACGGGCCAAGTGGAATTTGATCAAGAGCAAATTCAGCTGCTGCAAAATCTCTCCAGAGATATTTCATTTGCGTTGGAGCGTTTTGCAGCTGAGCAGCAGCGTCAAACGGCCGAAACCTATTCGCAGCAGATGGAACAGCGTTTCCAGCAGGTGTTTTTGCAGTCGCCAGTACCGATGCATATTATTTCCATACTGGATGAACGCATTCTTGCAGTCAATCTGGCCTATGAAAAATGGCTGGGATACAGCTTAGAGGATTTTCAGGACCGGGAAGCTTGGTTGAAAAAAGTGGCACCAGATGCAGAACAAAGACAGTTGATGCAGCGGAGCTGGCAAGCGGCCTTGCAGTTGGCGAAAAACGGCAAACAGGTGCAGTTTCCTGAAGTTACCCTAGTAGCTAAAGATGGTAGTCAGCGTATTGCGCAGCGTACGCTGGCGATTGTCGGTAATGATGCGATTTTGGCCTGGGCTGATCTGACCACCATCCGGCAAACCGAGCAGGCATTAAGAGACAGCGAGCAGCGGTTCCGTGGCATGGTTGAACAAACAGTGGTCGGAATGTATGTACTGCGCGACAATCAATATTTATACGTCAATCCAAGTTATGCCAATATGCTAGGTAGATCTGCCGCCGAGCTCAACGGACATAATATTTTGGAGTTTAGCGATGCGGCTGCAGACACGCTGGCGTTGATTCACCAAGCTGAGGATAGGATACAGGCGGCAGAGCATTTCAGTATGCCATCTATCGTTCCGTTCCGACATCGAAATGGTCAGATCCGGGAATTTTCTTTGCATAGCCGTCACATTACTTGGGACGATGACTTGCCTGCCGAAATTGTTATGGCACAGGACATTACCGAGCAAAAGCAGGCACAGGACCAGATTGCCCGGCAGCTGGAACAGCTGGAGGCCACCATGTATGGCACCTTGCAGGCGGTATCGATCATGGTGGAATTGCGCGATCCTTATACTGCAGGGCATGAACGCCGTGTCGGTTTGATTGCCAGTGCGATTGCCAAAGAAATGGGCTGGGATGAAAAACGCTGTCTGCAGATGGAAGAAATTGGACTGGTACATGACATTGGTAAAATTTCTATTCCTTCCGAGATTCTGACCAAACCTTCTCGTCTGACTCATCTGGAAATGGAAATGATGAAAGGCCATGCACAAGCCGGTTATGAAATTCTTAAGGATGTTCCTTTCAATATTCCGATTGCTGAAATCATTGGCCAGCATCACGAACGGATGGATGGTACCGGTTATCCTAAAGGATTAAAAGGTGATGAGATCCATCCTGAGGCCCGTATTCTGACCGTGGCAGACGTGATTGAGTCAATGGCTTCGCATCGTCCTTATCGTGCGGCTTTGGGGGTTGAGGTGGCCCTGGCAGAAATCTTACGTGGACGCGGGACGATTTATGATACGGAAGTTTGTGATGCAGCAGTACGTTTAATTAAGGAAAAGGGATATGTCCTGCCAAGTTAAACAGGCTTGA
Organism: Acinetobacter sp. YH01022; assembly: GCF_013420235.1. Lineage (NCBI taxonomy): Bacteria > Pseudomonadati > Pseudomonadota > Gammaproteobacteria > Moraxellales > Moraxellaceae > Acinetobacter > Acinetobacter sp. YH01022. The sequence continues at coordinate 7,717 of NZ_VOYP01000046.1, forward strand.
AGACCAGCTGAATAGCAGCCAAAAAGTTATTCACTCTTTGAGTTTAATGGGAATTGGGAAGACCGATATTTTCGAATGCTTTAAATTGAAGTATTAAGGTGTGTTCAGAATTAGGTCAATAAAACTATTCCGTTTATAGTTTCGTTATGGATAGATACCTATTTACAGATGCTCAATGAGAAAAAATGGAACTACTCTGCCTCGGTAAAGTCACAGATCGGGGTCGGATCGGTACAAATAATAGATTATTTCTAGAAGCTTTATTGTGGACTGCACTTAGAGGTAGTCGATGGAGAGATTTACCATATGATTTTGGCAAATTGAATACTGTTTTAAAAGGTTGATACTGCTGGGTGAAAGCCCGTGTATTCGAGAATTTTTGAATTAGTCAATGTGGATTCTGATCTTGAATACGCCATGGTGCAAAAGGGAGAGCTATTCCTAAGCGATTGGTCAATCAGAAGATGGAATGACTACTAAAATCCTTGCCTTAGTCGAGAGTTTGGGAAATTTGGTTAAATTCCGCTTAATGCCCGGACAATCTCATGATCTTGCTGAAGTTAAGTCACTGATTAAAGATATAGATTTTCAGGCATTATTAGTAGATAAAGCTTTTGATGTAGCTTAGTTATTGAAGGAGCTTGATCATCGTGGAGTAAAAGCAGTTATTCTCCGAAAAGCCAAGCGTAAAGTTCAGCGTATATTTGATCGTTGTATGTATAAATGGCGGCATTTCATCGAAAATTACTTTGAAAATTGAAAGAATTCAAACGTATTGCCATGCGTAGTGATAAAATAGACTCAAATTTTGCCGCCATGATTTATATTTGTGTGAGCGTAATTAACTCTCGTTCATTCTCAACACACCTTAGATTAGCTTGTAGATGTATTATTAAAAAAATCGAGTAACTCAGAGTATTGAAAATCTCCTAAATCTACTCCATTTTGCGCACGTATTCGAACAGATGATAGTTGTGCTTCCTGCTCACCAATGATGATCAGATAAGGTATTTTTTGTAGCGTATTTTCACGGATTTTATAGTTCAATTTCGTTTGACTTAAATCTAATGTTGCCCTAAAGCCATACTTTTTAAGCGAGTCTTGGACGTGTTTGGCGTAATCATGTTGTGCATCTGTAATTGGTAAAATTGCGATTTGAACCGGTGCAAGCCAAAATGGGAAATGTCCCACATAGTGTTCAATTAAAATACCAATAAAGCGTTCAAAAGATCCAAATAAAGCCCGATGTAACATCACAGGTCGTTGTTTTTGATTATTTTCATCAATGTAATGAATATCAAAACGTTCTGGTAAATTTAAATCAACCTGAATCGTCCCGCATTGCCATTCACGACCAATAGCATCTTTTAAGGTAAATTCAAGTTTGGGACCATAAAATGCACCTTCACCGATATTTAAGGTATAAGGGATATCAAGCTGTTCAAGAGATTGTTTTAGTGTATTTTCTAAAAAATCCCAAATTTCATCTTTACCGACACGATGATCAGGACGTGTGGATAATTTGATCGAAATTTCATTGAAACCAAATTGTTCATAAATTTTATAAATGAGAGCAATCGTATCTTTACATTCAGATAAAAGCTGGCTGTCAGTGCAAAAAATATGGGCATCATCTTGGGTAAAATGGCGAACGCGCATTAATCCATGTAAAGAGCCAGATGGCTCATAGCGATGAACTTTACCAAATTCTGCCATGCGTAACGGTAAGTCTCTATAACTTCTTAATTCATGTGCATATAGACAAACTGCGCCAGGACAACTCATTGGCTTAAGCGCGTAACTCCGCTGATCTTTAGTGACTGTGGTAAACATGTGCTGCTGATAGTTTTGCCAGTGTCCCGAAATTTCCCAAAGCTCACGATCCATGACATCGGGAGTATTAACTTCAATATAACCCGCATCATCTTGTTGCTGGCGTAAATAATCTGTCAATAACTGAAATAATTTCCAGCCTTTCGCATGCCAGAATACGGCACCAGGTGCTTTATCATCAAAATGTAGCAAATCAAGTTGCTGTGCTAATTTACGATGATCTCGTTTTGCTGCTTCTTCAACTTGCTTTAAATGTTTTTTTAATTGTTTTTGGTCAGCCCAACATGTGACATAAATTCGTTGCAACATAGGGTTTGTAGAGTCGCCTTGCCAATATGCACCAGAAACATGAGTCACTTTAAAATGTTCTAAAAATTCAGTATTTGGAACAAGTGGACATAAGTAAACATCAGAGAAATCATTATTTTGATGAAAATATAATGTGCTTAAATCACTCATATTTTTTAAGTGTTGATATTTAAAATCAGAATTTTGCTGTTTAAAAAAATCAGCGGCTTGATCGGACGTAATCTTTTCTGTGCGTATATCTAAATGTTGTTGTACCCACTCATGCATTTTCAGTTCAATTTGTTGCAAATCATCCTGATTAAAGGATGGAGTATCGGCGAAGTCACAATAAATACCATAATCAGTAATCTTATATTCTACGGGGTGAGCAGAAGGGTATAACTGATGGACAGCCTGTGCCAATAGATAAGCATAGGAGTGTCGTAGTAGATTTAAATGATTGTCATCGTTCAGACTGAAAAGTTCGATGTGACAGTCATGCTGGATAACATAGTGTAAATCAACGAAATGAGCGTCAACTTTAGCGAGAAAAGCTTTTTTATAGCTTTGAATTTTGAAACGAGACAAAACCTCAGAAATCGCCATGGATTGTTCGAGTTGAAAATGGTGAGTTGAACCAAGAAAATTAAACTGGATATTCATATAGAGTCATCTAAATACGGGTAAGGCTATTGCAGATTAGCGGTCAATTTCTAAAGCTTGACCCTGACAGTTAAGATAAGGTTGCTGTTGATGCCATGCGAGTTGACCAGAAATGATGGTTGTATCCACCAGATGGCGGAATGTTTTCTTTTGGAAGGGTGTCCAGCCGCAACGCATATAATTGGTTTGTTCAGCTACAGATTGTTTTTGATGATTTTCACGGATGAGGACTAAATCTGCCCAATAACCTTCACGGATATAACCTCGATCTTTAATGCGGAATAAATCAGCAACCTGATGTGAGGTTTTTCTTACCAGTGTTTCAATCGATAGTTTTTGATCTGCCACTAATTCTAATAATGCAGGTAATGCATGTTGAACTAGAGGTAAGCCTGAAGGGGCATTAAAATAAGATTGTTGTTTTTCTTGCCATGTATGCGGTGCATGATCTGTACCAATAATATCAAGACGATGGCTATTAGAAACTGCCTCAATAAGCGCCTGTTTGTCATTGCTAGTCTTAATAGCTGGATTACATTTTATTAAATGGCCTAAATCAGCATAATCAGATTCATCAAAAGTTAAGTGATGTATACATACTTCAGCAGTAATATGCTTTTTGTCCAATGGCAAATTTTTAAATAAGCAAAGTTCTTTTGCTGTTGTCAGATGTAGCACATGTAACTGTGTACCGAATTTTTCAGCGAGTGATACGGCTAACCGCGAGCTTTCAAAACAGGCTTGTTTATCCCTGATTTTAGGATGTAGGTATGCAGGGACATCTTCGCCATATTGATCACGATAAAACGCTTCCAGTTGTTTAATCCGTGGCGTGGATTCGCAATGTGTTAATAAAATAGTGGGTACATTAGCAAATAAGCGTTCTAAAATCTTTGGATCATCAACCAGCATATTACCCGTTGATGCTCCCATAAAGACTTTAACACCGCTGACCAATTTAGGATCAAGTGCTTCAACAATCTCTAAATTTTGTGCACTTACACCAAAGTGAAATGCATAATTGGCTATGCTATGTTGGGCTGCAATTCCTTTTTTATAGTGTAGTGCAGTTAAGTCCAATGTAGGAGGATTGGTATTTGGCATATCCATGATACTGGTAATTCCACCTATCGCAGCTGCCAAAGACTCTGAGACAAAACGCCCTTTTTGTGGTGAGCCTGGGTCACGGAAATGGACTTGATCATCAATCATGCCTGGGAGTAACCATGCTCCATCAGCCTCGATGCTTTTGGCATTGTAGATACCCGTTATATTAGATTGGATTTTACTAATACGACCTTGCTGAATGAGCACATCACAAATTTGTTGCTGCCCCTCATTAACCATATTCGCATTACGTATAATTAGATTGGGGAGTTGTCTAAAATTCATTTTGTAATGCCTTATAACCTTGTACCAACTCAATATTGGTGCTCACCACACTTTCAGAAAATTCACTGATAGAAATATCGATTGGAGGGTACTGACTTAAGTCCGTTCGAGCATTGATATAACTCATCGCAGGTACATAAAATGATTCAGGCAAATCGCGACCATCGACCACTGCATTATGACGGATGGCACTATGATCACCGACTTTACAGTTGAATAAGACGCTGTTAAAGCCGACAAATACGCGGTTACCAATCACACATGGACCATGAACAATCGAACGATGGGCGATGGATGAGTTTTTTCCAATTGTGACTTGTGCACCTGCTTTTGAATGAATGACAACACCATCTTGGATATTTGAATTTTCACCGATAATGATGGGTTGCATGTCGCCATTTTCATCTACTTCATCTGCACGGATCACTGCATAAGGACCGACAAATACGTTAGCTTCAATGATGACTTTTCCACAGATAATTGCGGTTTGATCAATATAAGCGGATTGGTCAATGATAGGGAGATGACCAGTTGGATTTTTACGAATCATGGTAATGTCTTCGATGTTGTATAAATTGGCTAAATGATGGGCTGAGTTAAAATTGTGGCGTGTTGTTTGTTTAATCCAAGATAAAAACAATTGGGACGATCAGTGTGGCAGGCGGGTCCAGTCTGTTCGACCAAAAAGAGAATGCTGTCACCGTCGCAATCAAGTCTGGCTTCAATGAGTTTTTGACGATGTCCTGAACTTTCGCCTTTTCGCCATAAGCGCTGCCGCGAGCGAGACCAATAGCAAACCTGTCTTGTATTCAGGGTTTCAAGTAGTGCATCACGGTTAATCCAAGCAAGCATTAAGACATCTTTACTCTGTATATCTTGTGCGATTGCAGTGATTAATCCATCCTTGTTCCAGGGAATGGCATCAATAATGCTTGCCAGTTCATAACATTGCCCCATCTTTCCTTGTTCGATGTCTAGAAAAATTGTCGAACTTACCATTGCCATGAACCCTGCGCGACTGCATCGTGGGCATGTAAGCTTTCAGCATGGATGACTTTAAAGTTAAATCCTGCAATACCTGAGTAGTTGACAAATGCGTGGTATAAGCGGCGTAAAGCATCTTCACAGAACATTAAATTTTGACCATTTGCTAATGCGAATGCCTGCTCATCTACACGTTTGACAGCAGTCTGAACGGGTGTTGCCAAGGCTTGTTCTGCATGGGAAATGAATTGTCGAATTGGAATAGACTGTAAGCAAGGGTCTAATTTAAAACGTAGCTGAGCAAAACTTCTTTGGCTGTGTGGTGTTGCTACAATCGCGTCTGTTGTACCTAACCACGCCATGACATCATCCGTGTTTTGTGGATTTATTTTTTTTGTATCAACGGCATCTTGAAAGCTTTTTTGAATGAGGTCTCGTGCCAAAGCCGCAGAACAAGGACAGGTTGAAGAATAGGTGATTTCTATTGCTAATTCAGCTTCAAAAGTATGCTCATTTAACTGACAGCATAAGCTGAAGGGATAGCTTTTCCAGCCCGATAGTACACTGATTAAAGCAGGTTGTTCTAAGTTAAACTCCGCTTGAATATCAAGGCGGGCTTGTTGAGAGAGCTCAGTATGACTTGCTAAGAAATCCTGAAGTGTTTGATAAATGTGATTTAAAGTTAGGTCAGGCAGTGAATGGAGCTCCAGCAGTCGAGTATACAGTCTAGACATATGGATGCCTTTGGCCTGAGGATCATCTAAGCTGACATAGGCATTTACTTTACTGGCACACAGTGTGTTTTGAATTTGAATGGGCAAAGCAATATTTTCCATTCCGACCCAATCAAGAGGATAGGTATGTGTGTGAAGAAAAGGCGCAGACGAGATATCTGGGAGTTGCGAGGCATTCATATTGGAAAGCAAGTATTATATGTTATGTTATAACATAACATAACATATAATGAGTATTGTTTCTAGTCCGGCCTTGATAAGAACCGATAAATACTCAATTTTCTATTTTATTTTTTGGAATTTCTACAATATCCAAATAAGATTAGAGAATGTCCTGTGAGTTGGAAATCATGATTTTCTGCAATACTTAAAAGTAATTTTTCAATTTCTTCATTCTTAAACTCAATGATTTGGTTTGTTTTTTGACATACAAGATGATCGTGGGAAGTATCTTGTTTTATTTCAAATAGGGCATGATTATGATCAAAGTTATGGCGTTGAATAATACCTGCCATTTCAAATTGAGTTAAGACACGATAAACCGTCGCTAGTCCAACATCTTCATCTTGTTCTAAGAGTTTTTTATAAATATCCTCTGCACTCAGATGGTGAGGACTTGAGTTTTCTAATATTTCTAAAATTTTTATTCGCGGAAGAGTGACTTTTAGTCCTGCTTTTCTCAGGTCTTGATTGCTAATCGCCATATATAATCCGTATTTGATAAGGATAGGGAGGAATGTAAATTTTGAGGAAGAACTTTTAAACTCATAAGCTATGTTATAACATAACAATATTAATGGTAAACTTATTAAAATTGCCAAGACGACATTTAGAGTTGCGAGATTGTAATAACTGAATATGAAGCATTTTTTAATTATAGGGTTACTTTTTTGTCTTTCAGCATGTAGTCAAAAACAAACAGGGCAATTGATTTACTCATCGAATGCCTCGGGGAAATATGCCACAAAAAAACATAAATCTGTACTATCAAATCGATTATTCAAGAAAATTGCACCAATTTCTTATCAGCATTGGCTATCTCAGCCTTTAAATAAAGATCAAGTTCTTCGTTATAAAGAGTTTTTAAAAAATAATAACTTACACAGTGTCATACCTGAGTTTGAGTTATTTCAAACTGCGAGAGATTGGCAAAATTGCAATGCATCCGAATATGAAATTCCATCTCAAGAAATTTGGAGCAATATTATTCCGACCTTAAAAATTTTGAAGGAATTGGTTGATGTCAAAGTGATTGATGATTTTACAGTCACTTCTGTCTACCGTAACTCTGCCTTAAACCGTTGTGCGAGTGGTGCTGATTCTTCAAGGCATGTTTTTAATGCAGCACTCGATTTTCGAATTGGTTCTGAACAACCCACGCCAGAAGAATCTGGAGTGATTCAGCAAACAAAAACTAAATTGTGTCAATTTTGGGTCGAAAAGGGAGTCACTTTAAATATGGGACTTGGTATTTATACTTCTGGGCAAATTCATATTGATAGTGCTGGATATCGTACATGGGGACCAGATCATAAAAGTACTTCATCACCTTGTATCACTCAGCTTTTGTCCAATCAGAATAATAAAGGAACACGAGATGAATGAATTAAAACTCAGTGTTGTGCAGCAAAGAGTGTTAACAATTTTGCAGAATGAGCAGAAGGCAATGAGCGCCTATGCTTTATTAGAAAAGGCAAAATCTTTCGGATTGCAATCTCCAGTACAGATTTATCGTATTCTAAAAAAATTATCAGGCTATGGACTGATACTTAAACTCGATACATTGAACAAATATTTAGCGTATGAATTGAGGAAGAAGCAAAGCTATTTGCTCGTCACGATTTGTACAGAATGTCAGGCAGTACAAATCGTTGATTCACCTCAGTTTGCTCACGCCATCGAACAGTCAATTTTCCCTCAAAATTTTAACTCTAAACATCATTATTTAGAGCTCGCAGGTCAATGTGCTTTATGTTTTTCCAAACATAACAGCCCTTTATTAACATAAAAGTGAGAAAGTCAATGGATCATCCTTTAGCCATCCCAGCAAAATTACCTGTAACTGTGCTGTCAGGATTCCTCGGTGCAGGTAAAACGACATTACTCAACCATATTTTAAATAACCGTGAAGGCCGTCGTATTGCTGTCATTGTCAATGATATGTCGGAGGTGAATATTGATGCTGCTTTAGTACGAGAGGGCGGTGCAGAACTTTCTCGTACAGATGAAAAGCTGGTCGAGATGAGCAATGGCTGCATTTGCTGTACGTTGCGTGAAGATTTATTGGTTGAGGTTCGTCGCCTTGCACAAGAGCATCGTTTTGATCAATTGGTCATTGAGTCAACAGGAATTTCTGAGCCATTACCTGTAGCAGAAACCTTTACTTTTGAAGATGAAAATGGTGTGTCACTGAATGAGTTTGCGCGACTTGATACCATGGTGACGGTTGTAGATGCCTTTAATTTTTTAAAAGATTACAGCTCGTATGATAGTCTGCAACAACGTGGAGAATCATTGGGTGAACAAGATGAGCGTACAGTCGTTGACTTGCTGATTGATCAAATTGAATTTTGTGATGTCATCATCTTAAATAAAGTGGATCTGATCAATGAAGAAGAAAAGCAACGTTTATTTGCAATTTTAAATAAGCTCAATCCACGCGCAAAAATTGAAATTTCTGAATTTGGTCAAGTCGATTTAGATAAGCTTTTAAACACGGGACTTTTTGATTTTAATGAAGCTTCTCAAGCTTCAGGCTGGCTGAAAGAATTGCGTGGTGAACACACGCCTGAAACAGAAGAATATGGAATTAAAAGTTTTGTATATCGTGCCAGACGTCCATTTCATCCACAACGCTTTTATGATTTTATCAATTCAGAATGGCAAGGTGTAGTCCGTTCTAAAGGCTTTTTCTGGCTGGCATCAAACCCTGAATTTGCTGCTTCTTGGTCACAAGCGGGTGCGATGGCTAGACATGGTGTTGCAGGCTATTGGTGGGCAACGGTTCCTGACGAGCATTGGCCAGAGGATCAGCAAAGCCGTGATGAAATCATCAAAAATTGGGATGAGCGTACTGGCGATGCACGACAGGAAATTGTACTGATTGGGATGGATATGGATGAGCATAGTTTAATCCAACAGTTTGACCAATGTTTACTGACGGATGAGGAAATGGCTGGGGGACCTGAGCAGTGGAAGCTGATGCTTAACCCATTTCCCGATTGGGAAAATTTAGGCCAATCTTTAGATCATTGATTTGAATGTGTAACTGACTCTTTTGTTTGAATAAGTGAGCAAAAGAGTTTGTTATCTAAAATATGAAATATTTTGAGGATGTCTCTGGTTTTAGTCTAAGTCTTTATCACTCTGACAGTACAAGTCATATAGGGTCTGCATGATTTTTAATATTCGTATATCACTTAATTGATAAAAAATCTGCTTACCTTCACGACGTGTTGATACTATTTTACTTTTTCTCAGTACAGTCAGTTGTTGTGACAAGGTCGGCTGGTAAACCCCAGCAGATATTTCAATTTTTTGAACATTCAATTCACCATCAACTAAGACACATAAAATTTTAAGACGATCAGGATTGGATAAGACTTTTAAGCAATCAGTCACAAGATTGACTTTGGAAAAGTCTATTTTTAATTCATTGTTATTCATAAATTTATCCTAAAATTCACCTTATTCTATAAAAAAGTAAAGTAACACTTGAATATAGTATATAATTATATATTATTAATAAATATATTGTTTGGTGTGTTTTGTATGTTATGCATGACGATCTAATTTCCTTTACTGGTGGATTGTCGAGATGCGAAACCAGCGTGATTCAGGACTGAGTATGCCAAAGCTGATCCTACCTTTCATTCAGATCAATATGAAAGGTGGACAGTTCCCAATGCCAGAAGAGAATGGGGTTTCTTATTTAAAACTTCCACTCAATTACTTTAAATAGGCATTTTTTCAAGATTAAACAAAAAGGTTTGTCGTTGTTTAATTGCTTTAGTAAATAGAGGAACAGTGGCTATGTGGGTATTGATACTTGAAGGGCTGGCCATCGGCGGGTTATTGGGTTTAACCGGTGCTGGTGGTGGTATTCTGGCTGTACCGGCACTGATGGCGAGTCAGGGTTGGACTGTTGCACAGGCTGCACCTGTAGGCTTGCTTGCAGTCACTTTGTCTGCATTCGTTGGAACGTTCGAAGGTTTATTCAAGCGTATTGTACGTTATCGTGCTGCACTCTGGATCGCCTTAATCAGTATTCCTTCAGCCCGTTATGGCGTGCATTTAGCCGATATAGTTTCTCCAGTCTGGTTGACGCTGGCTTTCAGCCTAGTGATGCTGATTGTGGCTTACCGGATATTCTTTAACAAAGTCAATGACTATGAAAATCCACCGTGTAAAGTCAATCAAACGACCGGTCGCCTGATCTGGAATTTGAAAACTGCCTCGTTCCTCGCCGGTATTGGTGTAGTTGCTGGTTTATTAACTGGCCTGCTTGGGGTTGGTGGTGGTTTTGTAATTGTTCCAGCGCTGCGTAAATTCACAGACCTCGATATGCGTAGTATCGTTGCGACTTCCCTGATGATTATCTTCCTGATTGGCAGTGTCAGTATTTCTGCCCACGTTCTGGATGGCTTTCAATATCCTGTTTCGGTTACGCTGACTTTTGTTCTGGCTTGTATCATTGGGATGCTCATTGGGCGTAGTTTGATACCTTTGATAAAGAGTAATCAAATCCAAAAGGTTTTTGCCACGACCGTGATTGGGGTGGCAATCTATTTAATCTATTCAGCACTCATAGGCTAGTCCTGTGCATTGTATGGATAAAGAATGCATGAGTTGATGTATGACTACATGATCTGTCATCTGAATGAATATCAAACAGGTGTAGAGTCTAAAATGAATTTAGCAAATGGGCTGTTTGCAATAGTGTGATCGTTGTAACAGTGCTGGAATGAGAGTTTATAACAAAGTGCTTTTAAGTTGCTGATCTGGCATTTATAACAGATGAGGCTGATTTTGATGAGTGAGGAAGAGTAGAAATGATGAAAACGGCAGAGCAAATGATCCTGAATGCGAAAAGACGGATTCAGGAAGTGAGTGTAGATGACTTACTTGAAGCCATGAAAAATCATAAAACCATTCTGATTGATGTTCGGGAACCGGATGAATTTCAGGCGGCAGCGATAGACCGTGCAGTGAACTATCCTCGTGGTGTTTTAGAAATGAGGATTCACCAGCATCCTTTGGCGAGCCATCATTGCGATACCCTACAGGCACTGGAACATCTTAAAGATCAGCCGATCTATTTGATCTGTGGTACAGGCGGCCGTTCGGCACTGGCTACAGATACTTTGCAGAATATGGGTTTTACTCAGGTTAAATCCGTTCAAGGGGGATTTCAAGCATGGCTAGAGCAGGGCTATCCGGTACAAAAATAATCTATTGAATAAGCAAAACCTTATTGTTGATTGTTTAGTTTGAGAGAAAGTCATGAAATACAAAGAATTAACCCAGAATATTTCAGGTAATTTAAGAACGCTCAGTCAGGATTCACCTGATTTAATGAAAAGTTTCAATCAATTATCCCAGATCGCAATGCATGATGGTGTGATTGATCCCAAAACCAAGGAATTGATTGCATTGGCGATTGGTGTGGCTGCACGTTGTGATGGTTGTATCGGTTTTCATGTCAGAACCCTGGTCAAAATGGGCATGACCCTGCAGGAGCTGGAGGAAGTTCTGGGTGTTGCGGTGTATATGGGCGGTGGACCTTCATTGATGTATGCTGCAAATGCCCTGGAAGCATTTAAAGAGTTTTCCAACTGATTGGATAGTGGCGTAAATGGAGGGATGAAATGAGTCAGCACTGGAATGAATTGTATACCCAGACGCAGGACCTATACGGCACAGCAGCAAACCTGTTTATCCAGGAAATTGCGCGGAAAATCCGGATTGAAGGTAAAACACTGGCAATTGCTGAAGGAGAAGGAAGGAATATCCTGTACTTGGCTGAGCAGGCAAGACAGGATAATTATCCTTTTTCGGCAGAAGTTTGGGATTATTCCGATGTTGCTTTGAAGCATCTGTCCAGCAAAGCCGAAGCCACAGGGATAAATCTTGAACTCCGACATGTTGATTTAACAGCAGCTAAATGGCCATCCGAGCGTTATCAAAACGTGATTTGTGTATTTGGTCATTTCGATACAGAAACGCAAACAAAGGTTTTAGAAGGCATAAGAAAATCTTTGCTAAACGGTGGATGGTTTATCGGTGAGCTGTATTCAAAGGAGCAGATCAACTATAAAACTGGTGGCCCTAAAAATATCGAATATTTATACGATCCGTGGGATATTTTGCAGGTTTTCAAGCAGGATCATATCCATCTTTTTTATGTTGGAGAGCAAGAAAGACAGGAGGGAAAATTACATTGCGGTAAATGTCATGTTATTCAATTTGCAATACAAGTGATGAAGTAAAAACAAGTGAATTATTAAATGTGATGCAAATATTCAGCATTGCAGTACTTTAAAAAGAGGTTTTATTATGTCAAATCGGTTCAAAAATAAAGTTGCCCTAGTTACTGGTGCGGGTTCTGGAATTGGGAAAAGCACAGCTATGCTTTTAGCGAAGCAGGGTGCAAGTGTTGTAGTATCGGATATTAACTTTGAAGCAGCACAAAAAGTTGCTGAGGAAATTGTATCTTTAGGCGGTAAAGCGGCTGCGAATAAAGCCAATACGGCTGAACCTGAAGACATGAAAGCAGCAGTTGAATTTTCAGTCAGCACCTATGGTGCGCTTCATTTAGCTTTTAACAACGCTGGAATATTGGGTGACGTTCAGCCAATTGCAGATTTAAGTATTGAAGCTTGGCGTCGTGTGATTGATATTAATTTGAATGCGGTCTTTTATGGCTTACATTATCAAATCCCTGCAATATTGGCAGCCGGCGGTGGTGCGATTGTGAATACAGCATCAATTTTAGGTTTAGTTGGGACTGAAAATATTTCTGGTTATGTTGCAGCTAAGCATGGTGTAACCGGGCTTACTAAAACGGCTTCGCTAGAATATGCTGAAAAGGGTATTCGTATTAATTCAGTACATCCAGGTTATATTAAAACGCCTTTAATTAGTGAGTTTGATGAAGCTGAACTGATAAAATTACACCCAGTTGGTCGTTTAGGAAATCCTGAAGAAGTTGCTCAGGTCGTTGCTTTCTTACTCTCTGATGATGCATCCTTTGTAACGGGCAGCCAGTATGTGGTAGATGGCTCCTATACTTCACAATAAGTTAATTTTAGGAAAGACCTTCACCTGATTGAGAAGGTTTTTCCTTTTAAAATTTACTCTGTACACGACAAATTTCATAGGATCCTTGTCCTATCAGGCTTTTTCTTTCTTAAAATTGCTAGCACTTTCTTAAATTCTTCTTTTTTTCCAAAACCAATCAAACGTAGAATAGCCATTTGAACA
>NZ_VOYP01000047.1:0-19719 GCF_013420235.1 Acinetobacter sp. YH01022
GAAAGTTGGGTGTATTTCTTCATTGTGTGCTTTCCAATTGCGAGTTGAAAAAGTCTAATGATTCTATGAATACACCTAACTTTTTCAACTAACTACAAATGTGTTGCACTTGGGATTTGAATCTGCGATACTTTTTTGAATCTGTCAATGCGTAAGTCCTATAAGTTATAGTGTTAACTTAAAAGCATTAAGTTTTAATGGCTTAGTGCTTTTTTATGTCATTGACTGCTTCAGTGTATGCTCAAAATCCATCTGATGGCATGATATTATATTCGGTTATTAATCACCAGATATAAGAAAAGTTGAATTAGAATTTGAGCATTTCCATTCTGTCGATGAGGAATAAAATGGATTCAATATTATTGAGAATGAGCGTATAACCTAAACTTCTGGGCAAGATCATTAAAGCTGAGGATGATTATTTATCATTTATTTTTTTATGCCAAATTAACAAAAACAGACACAGTAAACAGAACGCAGCACAAAAACTGAGTACGCTTGCGGTTAAACCAAAATGATCGGCAAGATAACCCACTGCAAGAATGGGTAAAATGGTGCCTAAATAGGCTACAAATAAATAAGTCGACATGACTGCAGCCCGGTTGTGCAGGTTGGTCATGGCATGAATTAAACCAAATGCCCCGATCAGCGCTAATCCATGCCCAACGCCAACCATTACATCACTGATAAAAAACAGAAAGCTCCAGTGTAGATAGATACATAAACCCAGGATCAATAAACTGAACAACAGCGTATACAGCCCATAATTCAGGCATTTTCTTGCAGGAATCGATCTGGAAAAATACTGTACCATGGCAGAAATTAGCAAAATACAGGTAATGGCTAATCCACTGACCAAAGGACCATGCCAGGGAATGATGAACTGTACAAATGAGGGAGAAAGTGAAGCGAATAGGCTAAACGCTGCAAAGGCACAAAAGGCAGTCAAACCGGTAATATAAAATTCAACATGAAATTGTGCTTCAGGACGTTCTAAATGCGGTGCAATCGAGAATGCCTGTGCGCTAAATTCAGGCTGTGGCAGACGTAACAAACCTACGAAGCACAACATTGCCCCAACAATGATAGGAATATACGGGGTAAATAGCGGTGTAGCAGAAAACTGGGCAATCAGTCCACCGACCAATGGGCCTAAACCAAAACCAACTGCGGTAATTACTGAACTGAGCTGGGGTGCATGGCTTTTATGTGATTCAGGAATGCTCCACATCAGACCAATCAATGCTGATGTAGTCATCAATCCCGAGGCAATTCCGATAATAAAACGCCCCAAAGACAGCCATAGCACATTATTCGCAAACATGGACAGTAGAAGCCCAAGTGTGATGATGACCAAACCAAGTTCTAAGGTTTTTAAAAAGCCAATGCTGTTACTGGTACGGCCTAAAAACAGGAGCGTGGCTAAACAGCCCAACATATAGGTGACAAAAATATAGGTGATATGACTCGGCAACAGATGCCAAAGTTGCTGATAGATGGGATATAAAGGGCTGGCCAGTGCCGTCCCCATCGTTCCAATACAAAGAGCCAGGCTCACCATCAAAAACGGGCGCCAGGATTGTTGATTTGTCATAGAGTGTCGCAAAAATATTTGCCACAGCGTTCAAAATGGCAAATAGGGGGGGAGAAAAGGAGAATTTAGCGTACTGGTTATCGATCTATAGCGTCAATGGATAAAATGTAAGAAGTTTAGCTATAACGCTTTAATAATTTAAGAAATTCTTCCAGTTCTGTTTCATTAATTGCTGTCTGTTCTCCAATCACGTGATGACGCAAATGTGCTTCAATAAGCTCATTTATCAGACCATTCACCGCACCTTTAATCGCGGCAGCCTGCTGCAATATTTGAATACATGAAGCATCAGGTGTATTTAAAGCCAGATCCACTGCATTAATCTGACCTTGTAAACGTTTGACCCGATTCTGAATTTTCTTGTCCTGATATAAATGACCCAACATTATTCTCCAAAAATAAATATACTATGGGGGAGTATATTGAAAATCTAGATTATGCAAGACGCCCCATTGACCCGAACCCATAGTCATCAGTTTGATGAAGGCAACCCGCTCGCACAAAAACGCATTTTATTGGCGACCATTCTAACGGCAGTGATGATGTTATTAGAAGTGATTGGTGGCTGGATTTACAACTCTATGGCCTTGCTGGCCGATGGCTGGCACATGAGTTCGCATATGCTGGCGCTGGGACTGGCTTATTTTGCTTACCGTTCTGCACGTCGTTATGCGCAGGATCATCGTTTTAGTTTTGGCACCTGGAAAATTGAAATTTTGGCAGGCTATAGCAGCGCCATCTTGTTGATGGTGGTGGCGGTGTTTATGGCCTTTCAATCGATTGAACGACTGCTCAACCCGGTTGATATTCTTTATAATCAAGCCATTCCGATTGCAATATTGGGCCTGGTGATTAATTTAATCTGCGCATGGTTACTGCATGATGATCACCATCACCATCACCATCACCATGATCATGATCATGATCATGAAAATGAGCATACTCATACCGAGCATGACTTAAACCAGAAAGCCGCTTTTATGCATGTGGTTGCCGATGCTGTGACTTCAGTTTTTGCCATTATTGCCCTGTTTGCTGCCAAGTATTTGAATTGGACTTTTCTGGATGCTGCACTGGGCATCATCGGATCCATTCTGGTGGCGAAATGGGCTTGGAGCCTCATTCAAGAAACTGGAAAAACCTTACTGGATGCAGAAATGGATCATCCGGTCGTAGAAGAAATTCGCGAGGTGATTGCAGAATTTCCTCTAGTAGAAATTACTGACCTGCATGTCTGGAAAGTCGGCAAAGGTAAATTCTCCTGCATTTTAGCTTTAGCCACCGATTTCAATTTGAATGCAGACCAGATTCGTGCAGCCTTGTCCATTCATGAGGAAATCGTACATGTTTCGGTAGAAATTAATCCACGCTAAATCCATGTTCCACGTGAAACCTTGCTGGGTAAATATGTGTATTTTCAGTAAGGCGAGCTAAAATTTTAAGATTACCTGGCTGGTTTTTGAGTAGAATCAGCGGGAAAGATTTTAAAGCGATGAGCAAAATAGATGATTAAAAAAACATTGGTATGTGCCTTGGTGAGTTTTATTTCCACTTTAACTTTGGCAAATGTCGATACAGTGAAAACCAACCTGAGTAAGCAACATCCCAAACTAAACATTGAAAATATTCAAACCACCGAAATGAAAGGGATTTATAGCGGCTCAATGGATGGCCAAGTGGTATATTTGGGGGAAGATGCTCAACATATTCTGGTCGGTTCCATGTTCCGATTAAGTGATCAGAAAAACCTGACCAAAGATTTAATACTGAAGCAGAACAGTGTTGACTGGAAAAAATTGCCGTTACAGGATGCAGTCAAAACCGTGCGAGGTAATGGTAAACGCCAGATTGCGATCTTTTCTGACCCAAATTGCCCGTATTGTAAACAGCTTGAGACTGAACTAAGCAAATTAAAGGATGTGACTATTTACACCTTTATTTACCCTATTAAAACTCAATCTGTGGCGGTTTCAAAACAGGTATTTTGTGAGAAAGATCCAGCTTTGGCCTGGTCAAATTTGATCGCTAAAGGCATTCAACCCAATGCTAATAAAAGCTGTGCCAATCCGATTGAGCGTAATTTAAGTTTAGGTAAAACTTTAGGTTTAACCGGGACACCAGCCATTGTTTTCTCCAATGGCTTTAAAGTCATGGGGGCCTACCCTGCCCAGGAAATTGAAAAAATCTGGAAAGAACTGGGTTTATAAAATAGATCTGCGCTGATGCGAGGAACTATAAAAAAGTAACTATAAAAAAGCACCGTGTACGGTGCTTTTTTATGACTTATTCCATGATTCGACAGGACATTTAACCCCTGGAATTCTTGGTCACCAGGTTATAAAGAAACAGAATAATGATGGCCCCAATCACCGAAGCAATAAAACCTGCTGCAGAGTTTTCACCATACAGTCCGAGTAAGCGCCCACCATAAGTGGCCAATAAAGAACCTGCAATACCGAGCAAGGCAGTAATAAAAAATCCTGCCTTATCATTACCCGGATGAATAGCGCGTGCAATTAAACCTGCAATAAAACCGACCACGATTGCAACGATCAGTGACCACATCAGTCTTCTCCTTTTGTTATCATTTATTTACTTTCAATTCGCTTTCATTTTTATAATTAATCATTTATCCAACACGAAACAGATGAATCCTGCTAATAACTGTTGTTTTTTTGTGCCTGTTGTACTTTAAAGCATAAAAAAGTGGCCTTCGGCCACTTTAAGTATCTTGGGGCAGTCTTATAAACCAATTTCACCAATAAATGGAATATGGCGATATTTTTGATCATAGTCCAAGCCATAACCGACAATAAATTTATCTTCCACTTCAAAGCCCAGGAATTTCACTTCAAGTTCAATTTCACGGCGTGAAGGTTTGCTGATGAGCGTACACAGTTCAATAGAGTTGGGACCGCGCGTGCTCAAGATTTCCAGGACTTTGCTCAGGGTATTACCAGAGTCGATAATATCTTCCACAATCAGTACATCTTTACCGCGAATTTCACCATCCAAATCTTTTAGAATTTTGACATCACGGCTTGAAACCGTACCGCCACCGTAACTGGATACGGTCATAAAATCGAGTTCATGTGGTTTGCTGATTGCACGACATAAATCCGCCATAAAAATGACAGAACCGCGAAGTAAACCAATCAGCACCAATTCTTTGTCACTATTGGCATAGTGAGCATCAATTTTTGCACCAAGCTCTTTGACTTTGGCTTGAATTTCTTCAGTTGAGATCATCACACTCATATGAACGGTCATGGGGAGATACCTAAAAGCAAATCAAAAAATAAAAAAGGTGTTGACCAGCAACACCTCTAAAGTTGTTTTAATTTTAATACATCTGTTTAAGAGATGCATCTTTTTTGCGCTTGTAAATATAATCAGACCTTGTGCTGCACCGTATCGCGTTTCAGTAAAAATGCACACACCAGGGCAATTCCAGTCCACACAATAATCTTTTTAGCAGATTTTTTCCTCACTTCACTTTTTGACATAGGCTGCTGCTCCATAAATATAGGTGGCATGGATATTACGATCATCGCCCATGGTCATCAGTGCAAATAAAGCATCTTCAATGCCTTTGGCATGTTCCTGACGCAGTGCCTGCAGTGCAGTGGCTTTTAAATCCAGTACAATAAAATCTGCTTCTTTGCCCAGGTTAAAGTTACCCAGTTTATCCTCCAGATCCAGCGCTTTGGCGCCGCCCAAGGTGGCGTGATACAGAGACTCAAATGCCGAGAGTTTATCGCCCTGAAGCTGCTGTACTTTGTAGGCTTCATTCAAGGTTTGCAGCTGACTGAAGGACGTCCCTGCCCCAATGTCTGTGCCTAAACCGACTTTAACCTGTTTTTCCCAGGTTTTTTTCAAGGGAAATAAACCACTGCCCAAAAATAGATTTGAGGTCGGACAAAAGGCAATGGCCGAGTCGGTGGCATGCATACAGTCCCACTCAGCATCTTCTAAATGTACGCAGTGGGCAAATACCGAACGTTGCCCAGTTAAACCATAATGGTGATAGACATCCAGATAGCCTTTTTGCTCAGGAAATAAGTCTTTGACCCAGGCAATTTCATTCTTGTTTTCACTTAAATGGGTATGCACATACACATCGGGATATTCGGCTTTCAGCTGCACTGCTTTGGCCAGTTGCTCTGGCGTCGAGGTCGGTGCAAAACGTGGGGTAATGGCATACAGGTTGCGGCCTTTGCCATGCCATTTTTCAATCAATGCCTTAGAGTCCTGATAAGCAGTCTCTGGCGTGTCACACAAATCTTCTGGTGCATGACGGTCCATCATCACTTTGCCGGCAATTAAACGCATTTGATACTGTTGTGCCGCTGCAAATAAGGCATCGACCGATTCCGCATGGACTGTACAAAAAACCAAAGCTGTGGTGGTGCCGTTTTTTAATAATTCTTGGACAAAAAACTGCGCGATTTTGTCGGCATAGGCTTTGTCTTTAAACTGCAATTCAGTTGGAAAGGTATAGGTATTCAGCCATTCAAGCAGCTGTTCCCCATAGGCCCCGACCATCTCGGTTTGCGGAAAATGGATATGGGTATCAATAAAACCCGGTACAATCAGCTTGTCGGGATAGTGATGAACTTCGACATCAGCCGGAATATGCTGCTGGCCGGTTTGCCAGTCGCCAAACCAGCGAATTTTGCCATTTTCGGCAATCAGTAAACCATCTTCTACATATCGCACTTGGTCGTGAATATCACGCGCTTGGGCAACCGTATTCTGAATATCTAGGAAGCGACCGCGAACCGCCGTCGTTGCAACTACAGAAGACATTGAAAACCTGCGATTTTGAATTTTTTCGATTGATTGTACCTGAAATTTTTCCCTTAAACCCGATCTGATGGGGTTAATCCTCTCCCCTGTGCGATGCATTGAGCTGCATGCTAAAGGATAAAAAACTCTACTTATAAATATCCAGTCGCTTGAAATATGGGTCATAAAAAAGCCTTCCATTTATGAGATGAAAGGCCGAATCATTTTATTTAAAAATTAAAGTGACTGTTGTTGCTTGTTGTAGCGAATCGATAACCATGCGGTAATGGACAGGACAATCACAATAAAGCCGAGTGATATCCAGATTGGCATATGGAACACATCCAGCATCAACATTTTGAAACCAATAAACAGCAGGATAATACCGAGACCATACGGCAGGTAATGCATTTTAGATGCTGCACCTGCCAGCAAGAAAAACATGGCACGTAGACCTAAAATGGCCATTAAGTTTGCAGTTAATACGATAAAGGGATCACTGGTGACCGCGAAAATAGCCGGAATGGAATCTACTGCAAAAATGACATCGGAAGCTTCAACCAAAATCAAGACCAGGAATAACGGCGTGGCCCATAACAGACCGTTTTGACGGACAAAGAATTTATCTCCTTCCAGCTGCGGGGTAATACGCATATGTTTACGTAACCACTTGAGTAAGGCCATATCTTCAATATTGGGGTCTTCGTCATGACCTTTAAGAAATTTAAAGCCGGTATAGACCAGGAAAGCACCGAAGATATAAAGTACCCAAGAGAACTCCTGAACGAACCAGGCACCAATAAAAATAAAGAGGGTACGTAATACAATGGCGCCGAGTACCCCATAGAGCAATATTTTACGTTGCAATGCCGGAGGAATAGCGAAGGCCGCAAAAATCATCAGCCACACAAAAACGTTATCAATCGCCAGCGATTTCTCTAATAAGTAACCTGCAAAATACTCCATGACTTTGGTATTTGCGATGGCTACCCCATCTGTCTGTTGCAGGTAAAACCATAAGCCACCACCAAATAGCACGGCGACAGAAACCCAAGCCATACTCCAGTACGCTGCGGTTTTAATTTTGACTTCTTGGCCCTGTTTTTGTCTGAAGCCCAAAAAGTCGATGATGAGCATAACGGCAACTAAACCGAAGAATGCTAAATACAGCCATAAATTGCCAATGGATTCCATAAAAATCTCCACACCTGACAACTGGCCATAAAAAAACCTTGACCTGTTGCCAGATGATTTAAACATCTGTGTCAACATGATCAAGGTCTTGCCTACATCTGAATATTCATATTATGTAAATTCAGATGCTCAGATACCGACTTTTTGCAAAGTGTAATGACGATATTCTGACACCTAATCTTTTAACCACTGTAAAAGATCAGGTCTGGAGGAGGCTACTCCCCTTGTTCAACTTAATTTTGTTTTGGATTTCATCCAAATATGGTTGAAGAATCGCATATTTATTGTAATTGTGCAAATTTTATCTATTCACACTGTTTTAAAATAATCTACTTTTAACGTATTCTGGTTCCAGTCAAATACAAAGTGAGGACTAGCGATGCAGTTTCAACACAAGGATAACGGCCAACAAGGTGAGTTTTTTACTTTGAATGATGCAGGTCAACGAATTGCAGAAATCAGTTATGTTTGGCGCAATGAAAATACCATAGTGGCTGATCATACCTGGGTGGATGATTGTTTGCGTGGTCAAGGCGTAGCACGAAAATTGTTAGATGTTTTAGTTGAATTTGCACGTGAAAAACAGTTAAAAATTATTCCTACCTGTTCCTATGTGGAGGTAATGTTTAAACGTGATCAGAGTTTTACAGATGTTGTAGCCTAAGTTTAAAGATGCTGGCCGATAGAGAGATTGTCTGTCATTTGGCTTTTAAATCTGGCAGATCAAGGCTTTGCAGTAGGGTATAAAATTCAGAACCTGCCATCAGGCCAATAAAGGCCCACTCTTCTATTTTTGATTCAGGCTAAAATAAAAAAAGTCCGCGATGCGGACTTTTTTATCGAAGACTTAAAGTTTAAGCCATGTCGATCATCACCTTTAGTGCCTTTTCATCAGCGGCATGCTTGAAGACATCATAGGCTTTTTCAAACTCAGCAAACTTAAAGTGATGGGTCGCCAGTTTTTCCAGTGGCAGTTTGCCGGAACAGCAGGTTTTCAGCAGCATGCCGGTGGTGTTGGCATTGACCAGACCGGTGGTGATGGTCAGGTTCTTGATCCAGAGCTTGTTCAGTTCAAAGTTGACGGGTTTGCCATGCACACCCACGTTGGCAATATGGCCACCCTCTTTCACCACATGTTGGCAGATATTCCAGGTCGGTTCCACACCCACTGCTTCAATGGCACAGTCAACACCACGACCACCGGTCAGCTCTAAAATCTTTGCAATGGCATCTTCTTTAGCAGAGTTGATGACATGGGTAGCCCCTACAGTCTTGGCAAATTCCAGTCGGTTATCATCTGTATCCACCATAATAATATTGGCAGGTGAATAGAATTGTGCGGTGAGCAGACAGCTCATTCCAATCGGGCCAGCACCGACAATTGCCACGTTATCGCCCGGTTTAACATCACCATACTGCACGCCAATTTCATGTGAAGTTGGTAGAATATCAGACAGGAAAACTGCGACATCTTCATTCAGGCCTTCTGGCAAATGATAGAGTGAAGTATCGGCAAATGGAGTCCGGACATATTCGGCATGGGTGCCATCAATCATGTAACCCATAATCCAGCCCCCTTCATTACGGCAATGCGCGTACAGCTGTTTCTGGCAGTTTTCACAGGTACCACAGCGGCTGACACAGGAAATAATTACCCGGTCGCCTTTCTTGAAGTTTTTTACGGCTGAACCGACTTCTTCTACAATGCCGATGCCTTCATGACCGAGAATGCGGCCATTAAAGCTGCCGGTTTTTTCTTTTTCCACCTGTTCAATTTCGGGGTTTTTACCTTTCCAGATGCCGAGGTCGGTTCCGCAGATTGTGACTTTTGTGAGTTTGATAATCGCATCATCGGGATGCAGGATGGTAGGGATAGGACGTTCTTCGAAGCGGATATCATTGGCGCCGTAGTAAACCATTGCTTTCATTGTATTTGACATGGGGACCATCCTTCTTAATGATTATTGTAAAAGACATCCAGCCGCCTGGCTTATATAGCAACAGTCATGTTGGCGGGATGCTATCCAGTTAAATTAACAAGTCTTGATGACAAGGTCATTAGCAAAATAGTTATTTGAATAAAAAATAATATATGATTTATTAATTTGTTAGTGAAGGACCGCAGAACGATTGGCTACGATCCTGATCAAGTTCAGGCTGAAAAGAAGTTTAAGCGTTTTGCTGTAAGGCACTAATCAATTTCTGGTGTAATCCGCCAAAACCACCATTCGACATAATCACCACAGCATCGCCCTCACCTGCCTCAGAGACAACCGTTTGAATGATGTCATCTAAGCTACGTGCCACCACGGCTTTGTTTGGTGCGGCATCAATTACCGGCTGTAGATCCCAGTCCAGCCCTTCCGGTTGATACCAGATTACTTCATCCGCCAGACGTGCGGAATGCGCCAAACCATCTTTGTGGCTACCCATACGCATGGTATTGGAGCGCGGTTCAATAATGGCCCACAGTTTACGTTCACCCAGGCGTTTGCGTGCGCCGTCAAGCGTGGTTTCAATGGCGGTTGGGTGATGGGCAAAATCATCATACACCTCAATGCCTTTTACCGTATCCAGCAATTCCATACGGCGCTTGACGCCGCCAAAGTTGGAAAGTGCTTCACATGCAGTTTCGATCGAAACGCCCACATGTTCCGCCGCTGCAATGGTCGCCAAGGCATTGGCCACACTGTGCTGTCCGGTCATGTTCCATTTCACGATACCTTTAACGATACCATTTTCCAGTACTTTAAAATGTGAACCATCATTTAATAACTGTTCGGCAGAAAGTAACGCTTTGTCATTGGCATCCAATGAAGTGCGAACCACAGGTGTCCAGCAGCCCATCTGCAAAACTTCATCAATATTGGTTTCGGTAATTGGCGCAATAATGCGGCCTTCACTTGGAATGGTCCGTACTAAATGATGGAACTGTTTTTGAATCGCAGCCAGATCATCAAAGATATCGGCATGGTCAAATTCAAGGTTATTCAAAATCGCGGTTTTAGGATGGTAATGCACGAACTTGGAACGCTTGTCGAAGAAGGCAGAATCATATTCATCTGCTTCCACACAGAAGTATTTGCCGCCGCCTAAACGTGCACTTTCACTAAAACCCAAAGGTACGCCGCCAATCAAAAAGCCCGGATTTAAACCGGCCTGATCCAGTACCCAAGCCAGCATAGTGGTTGTGGTGGTTTTACCATGGGTTCCTGCAACACCCAGCACATGTCTGCCTTGTAAAACATGATCGGCCAAGAACTGTGGACCTGAAATATAAGGCAGACCTTCATTGAGCATGTATTCCACCGCATCAATGCCGCGCTTCATGGCATTCCCGACAATCACCAGATCGGGATGTGGCTGCAAATGACTGCGGTCATAACCCTGCATTAAGCCAATGCCTGCATTTTCTAGTTGGGTTGACATGGGTGGATAGACATTTGCATCCGAACCCGTCACTTTATGTCCTAAATCACGTGCCAATAGTGCGAGCGAACCCATAAAGGTGCCACAAATACCCAAAATATGCAGATGCATGCGTTTTAACTCCACTGCTTTTTAGACACATCACGTTGTTATTGGTGGTGTTGTCATTATTGATTCAATTTGAAAGCAACGATATCAAGGGTTTTGCGGAAAAGATAGTCTTTCTTGTATCTATTCCCGGCATTGCATCCGGTAGTTTAGGGGGCTGTTGGATCGGGATTTCTCCGCGCTAAAATCCGTCCGGAAATCACATGCTTTTTTACTGGAAAAACGTAAAATATTTGCAGTTCTTCCAGATCAATTGACTATGTACTTTGCCCTGCTGCTTTTAATTATTTCCAACTGCTTTATGACTTTGGCCTGGTATGGTCATCTTAAATTTTTACATGGTGCACCCATCTGGCAGGCGATTTTATTCGGCTGGCTGATCGCCCTGCTGGAGTACAGTTTTATGATTCCCGCCACTCGCCTGCTTGCACAACAGGGCTGGGCTGTGGGACAAATGAAAATAACCCAGGAAGTGGTGACCTTGCTGGTCTTTGTACCTTTTATGATTTTTCTGTTTAAACAGCCGTTTAAACTGGATTATTTGTGGGCAGGATTGTGTCTTTTAGGTTGTGTATATTTTGTTTTTAGAAGTCAGTAAAACTTGATAATTTTATTTGGAATTTGAGTTACTTCATCGCCTTCTTCTCAAGTTATGATCCAAAATAATTTGTGGAGGCATTGTTTTACTTTTGAGGGATCAAAAGTAACAAAAATCCTTTGTTGATCTGATGATACTTCCTTGTATCACAGCTCAACGGCGACCTCCATGTCGCCTTTACGCGATAGCATCGTTGGAAATAATAATTTAATACTTTTTTAGAATTGATGATGATTTCTTTATTATTTACCTAAAAAGCAGCGGAAATACAGCAGTAAAGTATCTGTTAAATTTTGGTGAGATGAAAAATCAGTCTATAATATCGAGCTTGTGATTCATTTAAAACTTGGCTCTTGTCGAGATTTATCCTTCCTTACATTCGTTTATGGAACATTTGCAATGAATGCGGCTGCTGCAGACACTCAACCTCTCGTTGGAATTATCATGGGTTCCCAATCTGACTGGGCAACTCTGGAACACACTGCCAATATGCTGAAACAGCTTGGCATCCCATTTGAAGCGGAAGTTGTTTCTGCACACCGTACCCCAGACCGTTTATTTGAATATGCTGAAACAGCACGTGAACGTGGTATTCAGGTGATTATTGCCGGTGCTGGCGGTGCAGCGCATCTTCCAGGCATGTGTGCAGCAAAAACCGACTTACCGGTTCTGGGTGTACCAGTGAAATCTTCTATTCTTAATGGCGTAGACTCATTGCTTTCAATCGTGCAAATGCCTGCCGGTATTGCAGTCGGTACATTGGCAATTGGTCCTGCCGGTGCAACCAATGCAGCCATTATGGCAGCACAAATTTTAGGTTTAATACGTCCTGAAATTGCCAAAAATGTTGCTGAATTCCGTGCTGCGCAAACTGAAAAAGTGGCGAGCAAAAATATTCCTGGTCAAATCTAAAGCCAAGCTTAAAACGGGACACACGTTATGGATAAAACCATCGGTATTTTTGGTGGTGGTCAACTCGGCCGTATGATGGCACAAGCTGCCCTACCGCTGAATATTCAATGCACTTTCTTTGAAGCCAATACAGATTGCCCTTCTGCAGCGCTGGGTCAGGTCATCTCAAGCCAAGCTGAAAATGGTTTAAATGAGTTTATTCAAAGTGCAGATGTATTTAGTCTGGAGTTTGAAAATACCCCGCTTGCAGATGTGGATATTTTAACCCAGCAAAAACAATTACACCCGCCGCGTCAGGCTTTGGCTATTGCGCAAAATCGTTTGCTGGAAAAAGCTTTATTCGATCAACTCGAGATTCCAGTTGCGCCTTATAAGGCAGTCGATTCGCTAGAAACCTTACAAGTGGCTGTTGCTGAACTGGGTTTGCCAATCGTCTTGAAAACGGCAACAGGTGGCTACGACGGTAAAGGTCAGTTTGTGCTGCGTTCTGTAGATCAGGTTGATCAGGCATGGGCTGAGCTTGGTCCGGCTGGTTCACTGATTGCAGAAAGTTTTGTGACCTTCTCACGTGAAGTATCGATTATTGCGGTACGTGGTCAAAACGGTGAGGTGAAAACCTGGCCATTGGCAGAAAACCACCATCATAATGGTATTTTGTCGCACTCAATTGTGCCTGCACCTAACAGCGCCGATTTACAGCCTGTGGCACAAGACTACATCACTCGCCTGCTGAATCATTTGAATTATGTCGGTGTGTTGACGCTAGAGCTATTTGTCACTGACAAGGGCTTGTATGCCAACGAAATGGCACCACGTGTGCATAACTCGGGGCACTGGTCAATTGAAGGTGCTGTTTGCTCGCAGTTTGAAAACCACATTCGTGCGGTGGCGGGCTTACCTTTAGGTTCAACTGAAGTGGTTCGTCCAACGGTGATGATCAATATTATTGGTCAACATCCTAAATCTGAAGATGTCTTGGCTTTAAATGGCGCTCATTTGCACCTTTATAACAAGACTGAGCGTGAAGGTCGTAAAATTGGCCATATCACCTTGATGCCAAATGACAGTGCTGAACTGACTACTTTATGCCGTGCATTGGCGAAAATTTTGCCGAATCCACTGGCACTTAGCGAAGATATGAGCATTTAAACCCAAGTTTGAATGATAAAAAAGCGGTCATGCCAATGATCGCTTTTTTTATGCCTGCACTTCGGGCATGATTGCGCCTCTTTTCAAGAATGCGCCATTTATCGGAACAGAATAAAAATAATTGTGTGTAATTTATACAATGCTTTATAAATATACTGCATAAAAAACAAACAAATAGAATGGTTCTGTATTTTAGTTTTATTGTCGTAAAACAATGCAGAAATTTTTAAATTCAAAAGATAAAAATAAATTCAAAAATATGAATTTAAATTTAAACTCGTGCATTTGAATTTAAAAAAATATGAATTCAAAGTATTTGAGCAGAAAATGAATTTAAACTTTTAAATTTAAAAAGTAGGATTTTAAATTTAAAGTATGAGCTTTCTAAGATTATAAAAACGGTCAGAATTAACTTATCCACAAGCCGTTTGAATTTAAAACTTTGCTTTAAATTTGAAATAATGAATTTAAATTCATATTTCCTTATGTTTTGAATTTAAAAAATTCTAAAAATAAAGCCTGTGGATAAAATTTTTAAATTTAAAAGTAAAATATGAATTTAAAATGAAGAAAATGAATTTAAATTTACGATTTGATTCAGAAACGATGTGCTGATGGTGGTATGGTAAAAGCATAATTTAAATTCAAAGATCGTAAAGGATACTATGCAGCGCTTAGCTTTCGTTTTAGGTTCAGTTTTCCTTGCCATGACTCAAGCCAATGCTGAGCTGATTATTAATGGTCAACCTGTCACAGTCACTTCAACCCCACCAGCCAATCAAATTTTGACTTCGCAAAATAATTTTCAGCAATGTCTGGCAAACTTACGTAGTCAAGCCATAACTTCGGGTGTGAGTAGCTCTACCTATGATCGCTATACGCAAAATTTAACGCCTGATTATTCTGTGATTGATAAATTGAATTATCAGCCTGAATTTTCGACCCCGATTTGGGACTATTTATCCGGTCTGGTTGATGAAGAGCGGGTACAGTTGGGGCAACAAAAACTGGCCCAGCACCGAGAGGTGTTAAATCGTGTTGCAGCCACCTATGGGGTGCCGGCTGAAACCGTGGTGGCGGTTTGGGGTGTAGAAAGTAACTTTGGCGATATTTCCGGAAGCTATCCTTTATTGCAGGCTTTGGGAACTTTAAGTTGTGAAGGGCGTCGCCAGGGGTATTTCCGTGGCGAATTTTTTACCACCATGCGAATTTTGCAGCGCGGTGATTTAAGCGAACAGCAAATGAAAGGCTCGTGGGCAGGGGCATTTGGCCATACCCAGTTTATGCCTTCTACTTATGATGAGTTGGCTGTCGATTTTGATGGCGATGGACGCCGTGACCTGGTGTCCAGTACTACAGATGCTCTGGCTTCAACCGCCAATTTTCTGAAAAAACGCGGCTGGCAAACTGGCATGCCTTGGGGCTTTGAAGTCAGAATTCCGGAAGGCATGTCTATTGCGGGTGAAAGCCGTCGCAATAAAAAGGCTTTAAGCAGCTGGATGAGTCGTGGTGTAGTTCGTGCGGATGGCAGTCCTTTGATTCAAGGCAATTTATCTGACAGCAGTGCTGCAGGTTTAATGACACCTGCGGGTGCAAATGGCCCGGTATTTTTAGTCTTTAAAAACTTCGATGCCATATATAGTTATAATACTGCGGAAAGTTATGCTTTGGCGATTGCGCATTTGTCTGATCGCTTACAGGGCCAGAGTGCTGGCTTTAGTAAAACCTGGCCCACCGATGATGCAGGAACATCACGTGCAGAGCGTCGTGAAATTCAGCAATTCTTGATCAATCGCGGTTATGACGTTGGTACTGTAGATGGCCTGATTGGGGATAAAACCCGTCAAGCGATCCGTCAGGAGCAGATTCGTTTGGGGCTTAGCCCAACTGGACGTGCCGGACAACAAATTTTAAATGCCTTGCGCAGTGAAAATGCAAAAAAAATGATGCAATAAATAGCTCCATTAACGTATAAAAATAAAAAGGTCTGCATCAAGCAGACCTTTTTATGCTAAAGCTTTGCATTAAAAAATGTTTAGACGGTCGTTATGCTTCCCAAAATACGATAGCCAGCCGCACCGGTGACTGCAGGCAGGTTACCACTTTGCTGATTCACAAAGCGCATAGCCAGCCAGGCAAAAGCAGTTGCTTCTACCCAGGTTGGGCTCAGCCCTAAATCTGCTGTAGTTTGTACTGTCCATTCGTGTTTGCGTAAACGCCAGCGCAATTGTTCAAGCAGGTTCGAGTTATAGGCTCCGCCACCGCAGACATAAACTTCACCGGTATCCATGTCGGAACGGTAAATGGCTTTTTTAATGGCGCGGGTGGTCAGTTTCATTAAGGTCGCCTGAACATTTTCAGGGGTATCTTCTAACTCGTCATATTCAAGGTCATTACGCCAGTCGAGAATCTGTTCATCCAGCCATTCCAGGTTGAAGTCTTCGCGGCCGGTACTTTTCGGTGGTTCTTTGGAGAAAAATTCATGCGCCTGCAAGCGGTCCAGCAGGCTGCGAATGGGTTGTCCGTATGCTGCCCAGTTGCCATTTTCATCATAGGGCTGACCAGTATAACGCTGACACCAGGCATCCATAAGAATATTGGCAGGACCGGTGTCAAAACCAAATACCGCTTCGGGTTTGCCGGCAGGCAGCATACTGACATTGGCAATCCCGCCTAAATTCAGAATTACACGATGAATGTTGTCATGCTGAAACAAGGCTTGATGAAATGCAGGAACCAGAGGGGCACCTTGACCGCCAGCCGCCATATCACGACGACGAAAATCTGAAATGACTGGAATTTGCGTCATTTCGGTAATGATGTTGGGATCACCAATTTGCAGGGTGAAGCCATGTTCAGGGCGGTGGCGTATGGTTTGTCCATGCGAACCGATGGCTTTAATTTGGTTACGATCTAAATGGTTCTTTTCAATGAGCGTATTAATGCCTTGACCAATCATGCTGGCTAAAGCAACGTCAGCTTTGCCCATACGGTCAATTTCATTGTCGCCCGGTAGGGTGAGCGCCATCAGTTCGTCACGAAGATCTGGATCAAATGGCAAAGTGAGGGTCGCATGAAGCTGTAAGGGATCAAAAGAAGCAGCAACAATATCGACACCATCCATGCTCGTGCCGGTCATTACCCCAATATAGATCGCTGTCATGATTATTCTTAAGCCTGCAATGTGCTGAAAAAGTGTTAGTATATCGCACAAATTGAATAACTGATGTGTTTGGGTTTTGTGATGTCAAATTTCCTGCCGGCTGAAGAACAACTTGCCCTCATTCAACGAGGCACGCATGAAATTATTTCTGAAGAAGATCTTCTGAAGAAATTAAAAGAAAATCGTCCGCTTAAAATTAAAGCGGGTTTTGACCCAACTGCACCTGACTTGCACTTGGGCCATACGGTTCTGATTAATAAATTGAAAGTGTTCCAGGATTTGGGGCATGAAGTTTATTTCCTGATTGGTGACTATACCGCCATGATCGGTGATCCAACAGGTAAAAGCGCGACACGTCCGCCTCTGTCACGTGAAAAAGTGCTGGAAAATGCAAAAACCTATCAAGAGCAAGTATTTAAAATTCTTGATCCGGCTAAAACCAAGGTGGTATTCAACTCTGAATGGTTTGCTCAAAAAACTGCAGCTGATTTAATCCAGCTGGCTTCACAGCAGACTGTGGCACGTATGCTGGAGCGTGATGACTTCACCAAACGTTATAACAGCCACCAACCGATTGCGATTCATGAATTCTTATATCCATTGGTGCAAGGTTATGACTCGGTCGCATTACATGCTGACGTAGAGTTGGGGGGGACAGACCAAACCTTTAACCTGTTGATGGGGCGTACTTTGCAAGGTCGTTATGACCAGGAAGCACAAGTCTGTATTACGGTACCGATTCTTGAAGGTTTAGATGGCGTGAATAAAATGTCTAAATCTTTAGGTAACTACATTGCCGTGTTTGATGCACCGGGTGCGATGTACCAAAAAGTCCTTTCAATGCCCGATTCCCTGATCGAGCGTTATTTTGATTTGTTAAGCTTCAAGTCGATTGAAGAAATCCAGCAGCTGTTAAAAGAAGTGGCTGAAGGTCGTAATCCGCAAGAAGTGAAAAAGATTCTTGCACTTGAATTGGTTGAGCGTTTCCATGGTGCCGAAGCTGTGGCAACTGCACATAAAGGTGCGGGTAACCTGATTACCGAAGGTGAATTGCCTGAAGGAACACCTGAGGTGACCATTTCACGTGGCGAATTTGGTGGTGAAATCTTTATTACCTCTATTTTACGTGCTGCGGGTTTAACTAAAAATGCGGCTCAAGCCAAAGATGCGATCGGTCGTGGCGCTGTTAAAGTAGATTGGAATCTGGTTGATGCTAATTTTTCTGTGAAAGAGAATGTGACTTTGATCGTTCAAGCCAGCAAAAAAGCAATTGCAAAAGTGACTTTTGTAGACTGAGTATTATTCTAAGTTGTTGAAATAAAAGCAGGCTTCGGCCTGCTTTTATTTTTTTAGTTATATATGAATTATATAAATATAGAAATTCAAAAAAAAGCTTATAAAAACAATACTTAAATTTTTCCAATTGTCTTGATTTTGTCATATTTTATGTTTAAGATTTATTCATCTAGACATTGTGTAGAAACATATCTAGAGGGTATATAAGAATAACTCCACAATTTTTAAGTCTCTTCCCCAAGAGGCTTTTTTTAAATTTTTGTAGATAACTATAATAATGACACGATGGATCGCATAAAGATTCAACTCCAGGGAAGAGATTTTGGGAGAGATCTCTTCCTTTTTTATTTCTGAATTTCCATGATTCCTACTGATTTTTTATTGGGCTGTTGCATTTTTCATTTACTTGAAATACGGGCTAGACTGTAGTATGGATGCTGAGATTGAATCCCATCATTAGCATGCTTGTGATATGGAATCTCAAAAATATTTATAAAAGTCATAAAAAAGAGGGTAAGCATTATTTATGTATCATTACCAGACTCAGGATATTTTTGATCAGGAAATCGATTTTATTTTACGTTTTCTATTTGAATACGATACGCCTGAACAGAAGCAGGAATCTTTTGAGCAAGCCTATGCTTTATTACAGCGATTAGATATTGCCTCTCACTATCTTTTATTTTCATTGGTCAAAGAACGTTTACCGCGTCGGGCTAAATTATTATTTGCTGCTGAAGACTATAAGGGTAAGAAAGAAATGATTGAAGAAGTCATGTGTTACTGGTTGGGGCGTAATGACTCACCCTATGTGGCTTAATTCATCTGAATAGGCTGTTCAATCTTTATGAACTCTTCATTTTTTGTGGTTGAAAATGAGATGGAGAGATAACGGATTCATTTTAAATCGCAAAAAATCTGTCTAAAAGTAGAAAGCTGCTTTGAATAAAGTGTTGTATATCTATAAGTCGGATGGAAAAGAGCAAAATATCGTCTGTAATCAGAGAAAGCTTTAAAAAATCTTTTGTAGCGAAAAGGAATTTTAGGATTTTATTGGAATTCCGTAGTTTTTTGATCGCTATCAGGTCTTAAAAAAATGGATTGTTTTTATTTGAATCACAATGAATCCGCTATTTTTTTAAGAAAAATGCTCAAAATTTAGATAAAAAAGCGATTTTTTGGCAATTTTTGTAGAAAAAAGAGACATACGTGAAAAATATAGTGAATTGGGGGTTGCAATGATTCTGAAATCCTCTAGAATGCACCCCATACCGACGAGATAGACGGAAACGAACGAAGCACGAAGTGCTAAGTTATTAAGTTTATTAAAGTCCAGCTTCTAATACTGACGAAGTATTAGAAAGATCATTAAGAGATTATGAAGAACAACTTGTGTGGATTTTTACTGGTTGATTGATCGAAATTATTTTCATTGATTGATGGTAGAAATTACTCGAAGTTTATTTGAGAAATATTTGTCAGAAAATT